>JAYVLW010000481.1:0-26499 GCA_043759315.1 Myxococcales bacterium | reverse complement strand
CCGACACCTCGGAGACCGTGAGCCCGGCCGCGCGGGTCATCGCGAGGGACTCGGGCTCGGGGAAGTCATACGGGTAGCTCTCCGCGAACAGCCGGAGCGCCCGGGGCCCGTACAGGCGAAACCCTGACGTCGGATCGCTGACCTTGACGCCGACCATGCGCAGGATCCCGCGCAGCCATGCGCTGCCGAGCCGGCGCAGCACGGTGGACTGGAACCCCGCGCCGTCGCGATACCGCGTGCCGACCACGAGATCGGGGCCCTTCGCGTCGAGCAGGCGGTGAAGCTCGCTCGGCGGGTGCTGGCCATCGCCGTCCATCTGCACCGCGGCGTCGAAGCCCTCGCGGTGCGCGAGCTGGATCCCGGCCTGGACCGCGCCGCCGATGCCGAGGTTCCTGCACAGCCGGAGCACCCGAGCGCCGTTCGCGCGTGCCACTTCCTGTGTCCGATCCGACGATCCGTCATCGACCACGACCGCGTCGATCGTGACCCCGGGGATCGGCGGCAACGCCTTGATCTCCGTCAGGAGTCCCCCGAGCGAAGCCTGCTCGTTGAACGCGGGAATCACCAGGAGGAGCCGCACCTCGCGCACCTATACCACCGCCGCCGGACGCCGTGTATGGTGCCTCCAGCACCATGTGCGGCATCTTCGGTGTCATCTGTTCGAGCAGCGAGGCGGCCGATCGCCAGCTGGTTCGCGACCTCGCGATCTCCCTTCTCCACCATTCGGAGACGCGCGGGCGGGAAGCCTGCGGCGTCGCGATCCACGATGGCGAGCAGATCCACGTCCTCAAGCAGGCGGGCTCGGTCACGGACTTCCTCGCGAACGGGAAGTTCCTCGCGCTCCTCGATCGCGTGCTCGCCCAGGCGAAGCCAGGCGCGGCGATCGCGCTGTGCGGGCACTCGCGGCTGGCGACGAACGGCGCGCAGTCGAACGGCGATAACAACCAGCCGGTGATCACGCAGGGCGCGGTCGCGCTGCACAACGGCATCATCGTCAACGACCGCGCGATGCTCGCGCACTACCCGTCGATCACGCCGCAGGGCGAGCTCGACAGCGAGGTGCTCGCCGCGGTCCTCCGCACCAAGCTCGACGCGACCAACGACCTCGTCGTCGCCGCGCGCGAGACGTTCTCCGAGCTCGAGGGCTCCGCCTCGATCGCGATGATGTTCGACGACCTCGACGTCATGCTGCTCGCCACGAACACCGGCTCGCTGTTCCAGGTCTCCACCGACGCCGCCCGCAAGGGCCAGATCATGATGTTCGCCTCCGAGCGCTTCATCCTGCAGCGGGTGATCGAGGAGAAGTCGGTGTCCGCGCGCCTGGGCGACGTCCACATCGATCAGGTCCGCCCGGGCTACGGCCTCGCCATCACGCTCGCTGGACTCGAGCGCCGGGCGTTCTCGCTGACGAGCCACGAGTCCGAGGGCTCGGGCCCGGTGGCGCCGAACGGGCACACGCTCGAGATCGTCGACCACAGCTCCCGCGCGGATCGCCTCAAGCGCTGCACGAAGTGCATCCTCCCCGAGACCTATCCGTTCGTCGACTTCGATCACGAAGGCGTGTGCCGCTACTGCCGGACCTGGAAGACGATCCGGCCCAAGGGCGAGCAGGCGCTGATCGACGCCGTCGAGCCGTACCGGAGCAAGGACGGAAGTCCCGACGTGATCGTCGCGTTCTCCGGCGGCCGCGATTCCTCGTACGGCCTGCACTACGTGAAGAAGGTGCTCGGGATGAACCCCGTCGCCTTCACCTACGACTGGGGCATGGTCACCGATCTCGCGCGGCGCAACCAGGCGCGGCTGTGCGGTGCGCTCGGCGTCGAGCACATCATCCGGTCGGCGGACATCGTCGCGAAGCGCCGCTATGTGCGGAAGAACGTCGAGGCGTGGCTGAAGAAGCCCGAGCTCGGCATGGTCACGCTGCTGATGGCCGGCGACAAGGAGTTCTACGCGCACGCGCGCCAGCTCCGCAAAGAGACCGGCATCAAGCTCGTCATCTTCTGCACCGGCAACCTGATCGAAGAGGCGCCGTACAAGACGGGCCTCATGGGGTTCCGCCAGGACGACGACAACATGGTCCTGACCAAGATGTCGACGCGCAACAAGGCGGCGATGCTCTGGTACTACGCGAAGAACTACCTGAAGAACCCGGCGTACATCAACGAGTCGCTGCTCGACACGGCGAACGCGTTCTGGCAGACGTTCGTGGTCAAGGACGACTTCCTGTACCTGTTCCACTACCTGCCGTGGAACGAGGACACCATCGTCGGCACGATCCGCCGCGAGTACGACTGGGAGATCGCGACCGACACCCAGACCACGTGGCGGATCGGCGACGGCACCGCCGCGTTCTACAACTACATCTACGGCACCATGGCCGGCTTCACCGAGGACGAAGCCATGCTGTCGAACATGGTGCGCGAGAAGTACATCGATCGCGACGAGGCGATGCGCCGCGGGGCGGAGTACTCCAAGCCGCGCTGGCCGTCGATCCGCGAGTACGCGCAGCTCGTCGGCTTCTCGGCCGAAGAGGCGCTGCAGATCATCAACGCGGCGCCGAAGCTCTACTGAGCGAGGGGGGTGCGACACCCCGCGATCGACGTCTGCAACACGGGGGCAGGTCGGCGCACTACCGGGGAGAAGGAGATTCCCCGTGAACCAGATCAACAACCGTACGTCTCGTCTCGTTGGCTCGGCGCTCGCCCTCGTGCTCGCCGCTGCCGCCCCCGCCTGTCTCGATGCATCCGACGATGCGACCGCGACGGACATCATGCCGCTCGCCGCCTCGGCGACCACGGCATCGAACCTCGGCATCACCGCCTTCGAGGTGCACCCGGACGGCGATGCGTTCCGCGTGATCGGGCGCAGCGCCTCGGGCGAGCGCATGGCAGAGGCTGTCGTGCGGACCGCAGGTGAGCGCATCGACGTCCAGGCCGAGTACCCCGAGCAGGGATCGCTGGTCCTCGCGCGCGACCGCGTCATCGACGGCGCGACCACGCCGGTGCTCGCGCAGCTCGGCGCCGCGCTGATCGCCGATCTCGGCACGAACACCCGCCCGATCGCGCCCGAGCCCGCGCAGTCGAGCGACGGCCTGGGCACCGCGACGCAGGCCTCCACGATCTTCCTCCAGGGGCGCAGGTTGGCCGGCTGGTCGCTGTGGAGCTACAACTTCACGACCACCGAAGGCGGGCCGACCTGCGTGCCGTCGCGCAGCTCCTACAGCGCGCGCTCCGACTTCTACTACCCCGGTCAGCAGGGCAGCTTCTGCAACGGGACGCAGTGGTTCAACTGGAGCCCGACGGACTGCCGGTTCCAGCTCCACTTCGACGTGCCCGCGCAGACGCAGTACGGCTGCAACTGGGTCGTGTTCAAGAACTAGGCGCGCTTCGAAGCGCGCGGTGACGGGTACTCGAGGTACGCGAGCCGCTTGGCCTCGCGGCGCACGTGCGAGACCAGGTCGAGGATGAGGCCGGTGGCGATCGCGATGAACGCCATCAGGATCAGGCCGGTGCACAGCAGGGCGGTCGGCATCCGCGGCACGAGGCCGGTGTGCGCGTACGTGGAGATCACCGGGATGCCGAGGATCACCGCGAACGTCGTCAGCGCGAGGCCGATCAGCGAGAAGAACAGGAGCGGTCGCTCGTTCCGCATCAAGTTCATGATCGTGACGAGGATCCGCCAGCCGTCGCGGAACGTGCGGAGCTTGCTCGTGGAGCCGGGCGGCCGCTCCTTGTAGTTCGTGTCGACCTCGGAGACCGGCATCTTCATCTGCATCGCGTGCACGGTCAGCTCGGTCTCGATCTCGAACTCGCGCGAGAATGACGGGAAGCTCTTGACGAACCGGCGCGAGAACACGCGGTAGCCGGAGAGCATGTCGACGATGTTCGCGGCGAACAGCCAGCGCACGAGGCCCGTCAGCACGGCGTTGCCGAGGCGGTGACCGGCGCGATAGGCCGCCTGGTGGGTCTCGATCCGGCGGCCGACGACCATGTCGAGGTTCTCGTCCACGAGCCGGTCGACGAGCTCCTGCGCGCGGGCGGCATCGTAGGTGTCGTCGCCGTCGACCATCACGTAGACGTCGGCCTCGATGTCGTTGAACATCCGGCGCACGACGTTGCCCTTGCCGCGCCGGGACTCCCTGCGCACCTCGGCGCCCGCGGCGGCGGCGACCTCGGAGGTCTTGTCGGTGGAGTTGTTGTCGTAGACGTAGACCACCGCGTCGGGCAGGGCGGCCTTGAAGTCCTCGACGACCTTCTTGATCGCTGCTTCCTCGTTGAAGCAGGGCACCAGGACAGCGATCTGGAGACCGGGCGAAGGCATCGGTGGGCAGCCTTGTATCGCATTTCGCGACCATGTGCGGCATGTTCGCGCCGTGGACCACGCCCGGCGGATGCGTCGCGACGTCGCGTGGAACCTCGTCCCGGTGCTCCTGTTGGCTGTCATCGGGCTCGCCCTCAATTTCACGATCGCGGGCCACTGGGGGGCGGAGGCGCTGGGGGCGTTCAACCTGGTGACCACGGCGATGTTCTCCGCCGCGGTGCTCGGGGCCGGGGGCCTGCAGTTCGCGGTGCTGAAGAGCGTGGCGGAGGCCCCCGACGATCCCGATCGGGTCGCGGTCGTGGTCGTCGGCGCGTTGATCCCGACCGTGGTGCTGTCGGCCCTGGCGACGCTGCTGTTCGTCGCGATCCGCGCTCCGCTCGCCGACCTCGTCGACTCGCCGCTCGTGCCCACGGGGATCCTGTGGACCGCGCCCGGGCTGTTCGCGTTCGCGATCAACAAGACCCTCCTGGGCGTGGTCAACGGCCTGCGCCGCATGCGCGCCTACGCGATCTACACGTCGCTGCGCTACCTCCTGATCGGGGCGGGCCTCGCGTACGCGCTCGCCACCGACCTGGATGCAGCGCGCCTGCCGGTGATCTGGACGGTCAGCGAGTGCGGCCTGCTGCTCGTGCTGATCGTCGAGCTGTTCGGGACCGTGTCGCTACGCCGCGGCGGCGGCTGGGTCGCGTGGGCGCGCACCCACCTCCACTATGGCGCGCGCAGCGTGCTGTCCACGCTGGTCTGGGAGATCAACTCGAAGCTGGATATCTGGGTGGTCGGCATCGTGATGCCCGCGCGCGAGCTCGGCATCTACAGCCTCGCCTCGGTGGTCTACGAGGGCGCGCTGCAGCTCCCGGTCGTGGTGCAGAACAACGTCAATCCGCTGATCGCGAAGCACGTCGCGGCCGGCGAGCTCGTCGAGGTGGAGGGCATCGTGCGGCGCTCGCGGCGGTGGTTCGTCCCGGCGATGATCGGCGCGTGTGCGCTCGGTGCAGCGCTCTACCCGTACGTGATCCCGTGGCTGACCGGCAAGCCGGAGTTCGGTCACGGCGCGCTGCCGTTCGCGATCCTGATGGGCGGCATCGCGCTGTCATCGGCGTACCTGCCGTTCAACCAGACGCTGCTCATGGCCAACCAGCCGGGCTGGCACTCGTTCTACATCGTGACGATGGTCGCGCTCGCCGCCTCGGCGCTCGCGATCCTGACGCCGCGCTACGGCATCGACGGTGCCGCCGTGGGCACCGCGATCGGCCTCGTCGGCTCGGCGGTGCTGCTGCGCCAGATGGTGCGTGCGCGCGTGGGGATCCGGATCTAGAGCTCGGTGACCGAGTCACCGTCACGGAGGAGGAGCTTGGGGCCGGCGACAAGCTCGAAGGTGATGCCGAGCAGCGGTGAGCGATGCACGCCATCGACCGGGGAGAGGAGTGCGAACGCTCCATCGACGAGTGTGTAGATCTCCGGCTCGCGGGTCTTCGGGTTGACGACCCAGACCTCCGACAGACCGACGCGCGCGTAGAACGCGAACTTGCTGCGGCTCTCATCGTGCGGCGACAAGACTTCGACGGCAAGCACCGCGCCCTCGAGTCCTCGCTCGGACACCTGTTCGGGCCGCACCAGCGACGCGTCAGGAATCCGCCAGCTCAGCGGATCGAGATCCGGCGCGTAGATCGAGGTAGCGTCGGGATACGCGACGAGCCCGTGCCTGGGGCCGATCTTGTTCAACGCGTTGTACAGGTTCACGGCGAACTTGTTGTGAACCGGTGTCGGCGACGGCGACATGTGGAGGACTCCCTCCCAGAGCTCGTCCTTCTTGTCGTGGCCGAAGCGACGACGCTCCTCGAGGAAGTACTCGGGAACATCGATCCACACCGCATCCATGGAGGAACTATATCCGGGCATCGTCCCGTGCACAGCACGGTTCATGCCGCTGCGATCTCCGCGATATTCCACGCACCAGCTGTCCGTGTCCGACCGTGCCGCGGACGACCGTCCGAGATCCGGACCCAGGAACTATCAGGCGATGGTGCGCACGTGCTACCGACGTGCGTGCGCTCGGTCCTGCGCCTGCTGTTCGTCGCGTACGTCGTCGCGACGGCGGTGCACATCGGCCTGGTGATGGCCAACGAGCCGTTCGCGTTCGACGCGTGGAATCTCGCGGCGGATACGCACGCCGAGCCGTTCACGTGGTCGCGGTTCTTCGACTACGGGATCGGGCAGTACACGCACTCGAATCCGCGCATCGGGCAGTGGTTCACCTACCTCGCGTACAAGCTCGAGTACTTCGCGGTGATCGCCACGCCGCTCGTCTACATCGGGCTCGCGTGGGTGGTCACCACGCTCGGCATCGGTCGGCTGCCGAGCTGGAAGCGCGGCAGGGACCTCGCGCTGTACGCGATCTCGCTCGGCTTCCTGTGGTTTGCGCTGCCGCGGATCGGGATGATCATGTTCTGCCGCGCGTACGGCGCGAACTACGTCTACGGCGCCGCGATCCAGCTCGCGTTCCTCGTGCCGCTGCGGCTGCGCCCCGACGGCGTGGGCTCGATGCGCGCGTGCATCCCGTACTTCATCTTCGGCCTGATCGCGGGCATGTGCAACGAGCACACTGGGCCCACCCTCGTGCTCGGCACGCTCGGCTACGCCGCCTGGTTGCATCGCCAGGGTGGGGAGAGGCCGAAGCTCGCACTCGCCGGCGCGTTCGGCGTGGTCATCGGGTTCGCGATGATCTTCTTCGCGCCCGGGCAGGGCGAGCGCTACGACGGCCTCGCGACGAAGGTCGGCCTGGTCGGGCGGTTGCTCCAGCGCGGCGTCACCGCGAACCTCGACATCTTACAGAGCTTCATTCTCGGCGCAGCGCCGGTGCTCGCGCTGATCGTCATCGTGCTCGCGATCGGGGCGCGCGACGTGGATCGCGACGCGCAGCGCACGCCGCTGCGGCTCCTCGGCTGGGTGCTGCTCGCCGGTTCGCTGGTCACCGCGACGGTGTTCGTCTCGCCGAAGCTCGGTCCGCGGTTCTATCTCCACTCGTGCGCGCTGATCCTCGCGTGCTTCATCGCCCTCGGTGACGCGGTGCTCACCACCACGCGGCGCCTGGTGCCGTTCGTGCTGCTCGCGATCGCCGCCAGCGTGTACGCGGGGGTCCGCACGATCCCGCTGTTCCTCCGCCTCCACGAGGCGAGCGACGAGCGGCTCGCCGCGCTGGTCGCGGCGAAGCCAGGCACGGTGTTCACCGCGGATGCCTTCGATCAGGTCGAGGACTCGTGGTGGTTCCTCGGCGATGACTTCCGCGACATCAAGAAGCGCGAGCTGATCTCCGAGTACTTCGGCTTCCGCGACGTCGTGCACCGCGCCGTCGATCTCGATGCACCGCTCGGCGTGTCCGATGTTCGCCTCGCGCCGAGCTACGTGCTGACCCCCGCGAGCTGCCTCGATCAGCACGGCGGCATCGAGCTCGGCGCGTTCCGCAGCCTCGACGTGGCCTCGCTGCACACGGCGATGAAGGCGGGCATCGACCGGCTGCGCGAGCGCCTCGGCACCGCGGGCCGGCTCGATCAGCTCGAGCTCGCGGTCGATTTTCTCGGCGAGCCGCCGCCGCTGCCACGCAAGACGCTGCTGCTCGGCCGGTGGACGCCGACGAGCTTCGAGGGCTGGGCCGGCGTGATCGAGCGCAAGGGCGCTGGCAAGACGCGATCGGTGAAGCTGCCGAAGGAGCTGCGCGGTACCGACTTCGAGATCTACATCTACCGCGTCGGCAACGAGGCGCGCCGCCTCGGGACCGCGAGCGACGAGGTGCTCGACTACGAGCCGTGGAAGCGCGGCGCCTACTGGGCGCTCGCCTGCAAACCCGCGGAGTGCTTCGTGATCGCCGCCACCCGCCTACTCTAGAGCAAGCCCTACGAACGTAGGGCGCGCAGCAGCGCAGCTGCGCAGGTCAACGCCCGCGCCCAAACGCGCCCCGTGCTAAGAGTGGTCGACGTGGAGACGCCGGTCATCAGCCTGGTCGCGCCCGCCTACAACGAGGCGAAGAACCTCGTGGCGTTCGTCGAGGCGGTGACGGCGGTGCTCGAGAACATCGGCGAGCCGTGGGAGATCGTGTTCGTCGACGACGGCAGCAAGGACGACACGCTGGGCATGCTGCTCGCGGCGCGCGCGAACGACGCGCGGATCAAGGTCGTCAGCCTCGCGCGCAACTTCGGCAAGGACGTCGCGCTGACCGCGGGCCTCCACCACGCGCGCGGCCGCGCCGTGATCCCGATCGATTGTGACCTGCAACATCCCCCCGAGCTGATCCCCGAGATGATCGCGAAGTGGCGCGCCGGCGCGGACATGGTGATCGGCGTCCGCAGCAAGCGGAGCGAGGAGGGCTGGTTCCGGCGCACCGCATCGCGCTGGTACTACAGCCTGATGCGGCGGATGAACGACGTCGCGATCCCGCCGAACGCCGGCGACTTCCGGCTGCTCGATCGCAAGATCGTCGATGTCATCAACTCGATGCCCGAGCGCACGCGGTTCATGAAGGGCATCTTCGCGTGGCCCGGCTTCAAGACCGAGGCGATCGAGTTCCAGGCCAACCAGCGGGCGGGCGGGGCTACCACGTGGTCGGTGTTCAAGCTGTGGCGGTTCGCGCTGGACGGTCTGTTCTCGTTCTCCACTGCGCCGCTCAAGATCTGGACGTACATCGGCGGCCTGGCCGCGTTCGGTGCGTTCGTGTACCTGATCATCACCCTGGTCCAGAAGGTGTTCTTCGGCATCGCGCTCGAGGGCTACGCGTCGCTGTTGATCGTGATGCTCGGCTTCAATGGCCTGCTGCTGCTCTCGAACGGCATCCAGGGCGAGTACATCGCGCGCATCTTCGACGAGGTGAAAGGTCGACCGCTGTTCGTCGTCGGCAAGAAGTGGGGCTTTGACGAGCCACAGGTCCTCGTCGGTTCGTCGAAGGAAGCTCCCGAAGCGAGCCGCGACGTCGCGTCGTGAACCGTCGCGCGCCGTGGATCTGGGCGGCACTCCTCGCTTCGCTGTGGATCGTGATGATCCTGTGCACGCACTGGGAGCCGGTGGTGCGCGATGGCTGGGGCAACCTCCACTGGCACGAGGCGAACACCCTCGATGTGCACGCCGCATGGCGGCTCGTCGTCGATGGCTGGCTCGGCTCGAATCCGCGGCTCGGCCAGACCGTGACCACGCTGCTCTACGCGCCAGGTCCGTACCACGTGATCATCACGCCGCTGCTCGAGCTCGCGCTGCTCTACGTGATGACCGCGATCGTGCTCGGGCGCTGGCCTTCCTTCCGGCGCGCCGACGATGCGCTCGTGTTCGCGACGTCGACGGCGGTGTTCGCGCTGTGCACGCCGCAGTTCGGGCCGATGATGTTCTACCGGCCGTTCATGGGGAACTACACGTTCGGCCTCCTCTTGAACCTCGCGTGGCTCGTGCCGTACCGGCTGCACGTCGAAGCTCCGCGCGATGGACGCTGGTGGTGGGCGCCGCTCCTCCTCGTGCTCGGCGTGGCGGCGGGCATGTGCAACGAGCACACCGGCCCGGCGTTCCTCGCGCTCGGCATCGCCACGGTGGTGTGGTCGGCGCGCCACCGCACGGGAGTCCGGCCGTGGATGCTCGCGGGCCTCGTCGGGCTGGCGGCGGGCTACGCGCTGCTGATGGCCGCGCCAGGGCACGATGCGCGCTACGCGGGGCTCGCGAAGCAGACGGGCGTCCTCGGCCGCGTGCTCGAGCGCGGCGCCGGCGAGAACGTCCGCATCGTTGCGATGCTCGCGGTCCACATGCTGTGGTCGCTGCCGTGGATCGCGCTCGGCGTCGCCGCTCGTAGGCGCGGCCGGCTCGAGCCGTTGCTGCCCCGCGCGCGCACGGTGCTGTGGGCGCTCGCAGCGGCCGGTGTGCTCGCCACGCTCGCGCTGCTCGGGTCTCCGAAGCTGGGCCCGCGCCTCTACGTCCATTCGGTCGCGCTGATCGCGATGGCGATCACCGGCGCCGTGGTCGCGCAGCTCGCCGCAGCGTGGGCGAAGAAGGCCGCCGCCGTCCTGGCGATCGTCGCGCTGCTCTACGTCGAGGCGCGCTGCATCGTGACCTACGCCACCGTTGGTCCGGTGGGGGCCGAGCGCGTCGCGATCATCACGGGTGCCGCGCCGCGTGCGAGCGTGGTCGTGCCTCCCTTCACCATTCCCGCAAGCACGTGGTTCCTCGGTGACGACACCCAGGCCACCTTGCAGACCACCGCGGCGATGTTCGGCCTGACGCGGATCGACGTCGCGCCGGAGTGACCGTCGAACGGCCGTCGCAGATCGGCGCGGCCGGGGCCGCCAGGATGCGCCAATCGGGCGACAAGCTCCGCCATGGATCGACCGCCCGAGTGGCCGGTGACCACCGGCCCTGGCAGGCCATCCAGCGGTGGAACCCATCGTCGGCGAGTCGGTGCTCGATCGCGGGCCGAAACTGACGGCACGAACGTTGCTCGTCGATGGTGACGTGCCCCGAACCGCCATGTGTGTCGTGATCGCTCTGCTCGGTGGCTGCATGGTCGGTGCGCCCGACGAGGAGGAGGACGAGGAGCCGTACCTCGACACGGGTGTCCAGCCAGGCGACGGGAAGCTGGACGGCGCGAGCTCGGTGGCGAGCGTCGTGTCTTCGACGTGCAGCACGGCACCCGTGCGCGGGCTGTCCCTGCAGATCGCGGAGGAGCTCCGCTGCATGTCACCGGGGCTGCTCGTGCCGTTCGCACCCACGCGGACGATCCGGTTCGCGAGCGCCGCCGTGCTGCCGTACCTGGAGGCCGAGACCGCCGAGGCGCTGCTCCGCGCGGCACCGGAGGTGGGCGCGGTCACGATCAACAGCGGCCTGCGCTCGGTGGCGCAGCAATACCTGCTGCACAGCTGGCAACGGGCGGGCCGCTGCGGCATCCGGGTCGCCGCGACGCCGGGTCGGTCGAATCACGAGACGGGCCGCGCGGTGGATCTCGCGAACAGCGCCGAGGCCCGCACCGAGATGCTCGACGAGGCGTTCTCCCCCGTCCGGCGCGATCCGGTCCACTTCGATCACCTCGCGTCCCCCGATCTCCGGTCGCTCAACGTCGAGGCGTTCCAGCGCCTGTGGAACCGCAACCACGCCGATGACGCCATCTCGGAGGACGGTCTCTACGGCTCGGAGACCGCCACTCGCCTCGCGCGCTCGCCCGCGGGTGGGTTCGCCGTCGGGAGCACCTGCGCGCCGTAACGCGCTCGCGACCTGGCCGAACCGACTATAGTTGCCGCTCCGATGACGACGCCCGCCGAGATCCCCATCGAGCTGATCCACCGGCTGCCGAAGACCGACCTGCACTGCCACCTCGACGGTTCGCTGCGGCTCGACACCATTCTCGAGCTCGGCAAGAAGCAGGGCAACAAGCTGCCCACGTTCGATCGCGCGGCGCTGCACGACATGGTGTTCGCTGGAGATCACGTCACCTCTCTCGACGACTACCTGCGCGCGTTCGAGATCACGCTCTCCGTGATGCAGACGGAGGAGGGGCTCGAGCGCAGCGCCTACGAGCTCGCCGAGGACGCGCACGCGGAGAACGTGCGCTACATCGAGGTCCGCTACTCCCCGTTGCTCCACATCCGCGAGGGCCTGCGCCCGGCGCAGGTCGTGGAGGCCGTGCTGCGCGGCCTGCGCACCGCGAAGCGCGAGCTCGGCATCCGCTATGGCCTGATCCTGTGCGCGATTCGCTCGCTCGGCCCGGAGTCGAGCCTGCGGATCGCCGAGCTGTGCGTCGCGTTCAAGAACCGCGGCGTGGTCGGCTTCGATCTCGCCGGGTCCGAGGTCAACAACCCGGCGAAGCTGCACCGCCACGCGTTCCAGCTCGTCATCGACAACAACATCAACTGCACCGCGCACGCCGGCGAGTCGTTCGGGCCGGACTCGGTGCACCAGGCGATCCACAAGTGCGGTGCGCACCGCATCGGCCACGGCACCCGGCTCGTCGAGAGCGGCGACCTCCTCAACTACGTCAACGATCACCGCATCGCGCTCGAGGTGTGTCCGTCGTCGAACGTGCAGACCCGCGCGGCGACGAGCTGGGAGACCCACCCGGTCGACTTCTACGTCGACTACGGCCTGCGCGTGACCATCAACACCGACAACCGGCTGATGTCGAACACCACCGTGACCAAGGAGCTCCATCTCTGCCACCACCACTACGGGTGGTCGCTGCAGACGATCAAGGAGATCATCATCGCGGGGTTCAAGAGCGCGTTCATGCCGTACCGCGAGAAGTCCGACTTGCTCGCCGAGATCAGCCGCGAGCTATCGACGTTCGCGGATCCGCGCGGCGAGGTCACGGGGCGGGTCGGGCTCGTCGAATCCGACGCGCCGACGTCACCGACGAAGCCGAAGCTCACTGCGTCATGAACGTGATCGTCACCGGGGCCGCCAGGGCGTTCGCGGCTCCATCGGTGATGGCGGTCGTGAGCGTGACGGCGACCATCGCGGCCGCGGCGAGCGGCGCCGCTGGCGTGAACGTCCACGACCGGCCGCCGCTCCCCATCGCGAGCGATCCCGTGACTGCCGCGCCATCGTTGACCGTGAAGCTCGTGAGATCGACATTGATCACGGGCTCGTCGAACACGACCGTGATCATCACGCCCGTCGAGACCGCGGTCGCGCCGTTGCTCGGCGTGCTCGACTGAACGCTTGGCGCGACGACGTCTGCCCCCGTCGTGAACGTCCAGGTCACGGGGGCGGAGGTCAGCACGTTGGATGCGCCGTCGGTGATCCCCGCGGTCAGCGTGGCGGTGAGCAGCGTGCTCGCGGGCAGCTGGGCATCGGGAACGAACCGCGCTGTCTTCGTGGCCGAGATGAAGCTCGCGGTGCCGGGGATCGGCGTGACGCCGTTCTTCACGGTGAAGGTCGAGCTCGAGACGCCCACCACCGCCTCGTCGAAGCGCGCCGTCACGGTCGAGACCACGGAGACACCGGTGCCGCCGGCGGCGGGGGTCTGCAGCGTCACGCTCGGCCCCACGCCATCGTCGCCCGTGGTGAACGTCCAGGTGGTGACGGCGATCGGAAGCCCCTCCGCATCGCCGATGCCGGAGGTCAGGGTCGCCGTGTACGTGGTGTTCGCGGCGAGCTGATCGGTCGGGTCGAGCACGGCGACGTGGCTGCCCATCGTGTACACCACCGTCGCCGGAACCGCGGTCGTGCCCTGCTTGAGGGTGAACGTGGCGATGTTCGTGCCGAAGACTTCCTCGGAGAAGGTCGCGGTCGCGGTGGTCGCGACGCTGACCCCGGTGGCGCCGTTCGCGGGTGTGGTGCCGACGACCGTCGGGGCGACGTTCCCGTCGATCGCCACGTCGCCGGGTGCGTCGGGCGTGTCGATCGGTCCGGCGTCGTGGGTGCCGCACAGCTGCGGCGCCGACCCGTTGAGATGGCAGCGATTATCGGCGGTCGAGCACGTGTAGTCGTCGGGACACTGCCCGGCGCTGCCGCAGAAGAACCCGCAAGCAGGTTGAGGGACGGTGTAACAGCCGAACAAGGCGACGGCCGCAGCCATCGCCACGCCGACGTACGCGATCCGGATCATCTCCAAAACGGTACCACGACCGTCCACGAGATCGCGGGGCCGCGCTCGGTGTACCATCCCCGGTGGACATGGTGGCCAAGCTCGATAAGGAGCAGCTCGGAAAGCTCGTCGAGCCACACTGGCGCAGGCTGTACAACTTCGTGTTCCGGCTCACGCTCGACCGCGATCGCGCCGAGCGCTACCTGACCGACGTGTTCACCATCGCGGTGGCGGAACCCACCATCCCGACCGACGCGCAGGAGGTCTGGCTGCTCGGTCTGGCGAACAAGCTCCTCGAGGAGCGGCTCCCCCGCCAGCCCGAGGTCAACTTCGACATCCTCGACGACACGCTCCGCAACGAGGCCACGCGCACCGACGTGGTCCGCTCGCTCAGCGATCCGCAGCGCGACTTCCTGTTGTGGGAGCTCAAGCAGGGCTGCATGACCGCGGTGATCAACTGCCTGCCGCCGGGCGAGCGCGCCGCGTTCGTGGTCTGCCACGTGCTCAAGCTCCCTGATGACGCGGCCGCGAAGAGCCTCGACATCACCGAGAGCGCGTACAAGGTCCGCCTGTCCCGCGCACGCAAGAAGATCGGGGACTACCTCGCGCCGCGCTGCGAGCACGTGAATCCGATGAACCCCTGCCGCTGCGCCGCGCGCGTCGGCACCGCGCTGCACAAGGGCTTCATCCGCCAGGTCGGTCCGTCGGGCGGCGAGGTCTCGCTGCGCAAACCTGTCGAGCCCTACGGCCGCTACGGTACGGGCCCGAACACCGAGGACATGCCGATGCGCGACATCGCCGCGATCTACGGAAACCTCCCCGATCCCGATCCGCCCACGGACCTCGGCGCGAAGCTCGTCGAGCTGCTGGCGAAATGATCCGGTCGCTGCCCGTCGCTGCCGTGGTCGTCGCCGGCCTGGGCGCGGGATGCAGCAGCAAGACCAAGGAGGCCGACAAGGAGCCGCCGCCGCTCCCCGGACCCGATCTTCCGGATCCGCTCACCCTCGACTGGCGCAACCTCCGGTTCGAGCTCGGCGTGCTCGGCGCGGTCCAGGCAACCGAGGGACGCGCGAGGTTCTCGGTGGTCTCCGATGCCAGCGGCGTGCACGCGTCGCAGGATCCGGCCGCGGTCGGCGTCCCGGGGGCGCTGTATCTCGACCCGCCTGCGCTGGTCGATCTCGACGGCGATCGGCACGAGGAAGCCGTGATCCCGTTCGTCCTGGACACGGGCGGCGCGGTCTACGGGGCGTTCGTGTTCACGCTGCGCGACGGCAAACCGGTCCAGCTCGGCGCGATCGCGACCACGTCCAAGCCGGGCTTCACGATCGAGGGCGCGCAGGTCAGGACCACGGAGGGCGTGGTGTGGCGCTGGGACAAGGCGACGAAGAGTCTGCAGCGCGCGCCGTGATCACTGCTTGCTGCACGAATCGACCTGATACCGGCAGTTCTTCACCGCGCACTCCGCGTTGAGGCCGCAGTTGATCGCGCACGCATCGTAGGCGGCGAGCGCCTGCGCGTGCTTCCACGACATCTGCTCCGTGCACCGGCACCCGCACGCGCCATCTCCCGGCGTGCACTGCATGAATTGACAGCTCGCGGTCTCCGCGCAGCTCTTGTTGCCCTGCAATGCCTGGGGGCCGCACACGGCGCGGATGCCGCACACCGCCACCTCGTTGCACGAGCCGAGCGGCAGCGCGAGGCATGCCCGGAGCTTTGGCTTCGCGAGGCAATCCGCGAGGCAGGTCCGCGTGACGTTGTTGCACTGCTTGACCGCCGCGGCGCAGCCCACCCGGCACTGGTCTTCGAACGAGAACACCACCGGCGGTGGGGGATCTTTGGGCGGATCTTTGGGCGGATCTTTGGGCGGATCCTTCTTCGGGTCCTTGGGCGGGATGGTGCTCGGCGTCTCGTACGGATCGCGCGGCCCGACGGCCACGCCCGCATCGGGGCGCGCGGTTCGCGTCTGCGCGCCAGGATCGCTCGGCGCGGTCCCGACGCCGGCGTCGCGCGGCGGCTTTCGCTTCGGATCCTTGGGTGGATCGATCCAGCCGGCGGGGATCGTGGTCTGTCTCGCGCTGTTCGCATCGGTCGGCGCCATCGCGACCACGCCGGCGTCGGTGACATCGATCTGCGGCGGTGTTGCGACCGCAGAACCCGAGCCCGAGCCCGAACCATTCGCGACGGTGTTGGCGGTCTTGCGCGTCGCCATCACCGCGACGATGACGGCCGCGATCGAGACCACCGTGGCAAACCCGAGGCCGAGCACCCACGCACGCTTGCTCGCGCCCTGGGGGATCACGGCCGTCGCGCCGGCGCTGGGAAGCGGTACGCCGGGAGGTGGCGTCTGCATGCCCAAGTAAGGCTGAGGGCCCGTCTGCGGTGGCGGCGCGTACGGCACCGGACCGGTCGGCGGACGCTGCGGCGCAGGTGTCGGCGTCGCCATGTACGGCACCGGCCCGGTCTGCGGGCGCGACGGAGGCGGCGTCTCCGCATAGCCCGTGGACGCCGTCATGCCGTTCGCGCTGTAGCCGGTGGCCATCGTCGCGGCGCCGTGATGGACGGGTGCCGGTGTGGTCATGTTCGCCATCGGCGCGATCGGCTGCGAAGCGCGCTGGACGCGCGGCGGTGGTGAGGCATTGCCGAGCGGCAGCGCGCCGAGCGCCATCGCCATGTCGACGGCGGTCGCGAACCGCTGTGCGCGATCGCGCGCGAGGGCGCGATCGAAGAACTGCACGATCGCCGGCGGGCAGCTCGGCAGGTGCATCGTGATCGGATCGAACGCCTGCGTCGCGATCGCGATCAGCATCGCTTGCACGGTGTCGGCGCGGAACGGCAGCCGACCGGCGATCATCTCGTACGCCATGATGCCGACGGCCCAGAGATCGGCGCGGGCGTCGACGCCGCTGGGATCGTGGAACTGCTCCGGTGCCATGTAGGCCGGCGTGCCGAGCTGCGCGTTGGTCGCGGTCCGCACGCGCGCCAGGCCCGCGTCGAGCACCTTCGCGATCCCGAAATCGAGGAGCTTGACCTGCTGGGCGGCGCCGGAGAGAAACACGTTCTCCGGCTTCAGATCGCGGTGCACGAACCCGCGCGCGTGGGCCGCGTTGAGCGCGTCGAGGAGCTCGAGCAGGATCCGGCGCGCATCGGCCGCCGCGAGCTCGCCGCGCGCCATCGCCACGCGGAGCGGCCTGCCCTGCAGCAGCTCCATCACGAGGTAGAGCAGGCCATCGGGCGCCTTGCCCGCATCGAGCACGCTGACGATGCCCGGGTGGCCGATCGCGTTCGGTGCGCGCGCCTCCGCGAGGAACCGCATCTGGACCTCGGGGTCGAGCGCGAGGTCGGACTTCAAGACCTTGAGTGCGACCTCGGCACCGGTGAACTTGTGGTGCGCCTTGAGCACGAGGCCCATCCCGCCCGCGCCGATGACGGACTCGACGGCGTATCTGCCGTCGATGATGCGTCCCGACCAGCCCGCTTGGACCACGGCCTGTAGCTTAGCAGCCGGAGGACTAGTGGGCAGCCACCGACGAGGGGAAGTGCGGGCTGGCGCACGTCATCGGCGTCGATTGGGCAGCCACCGACGAGGGGAGAACGCTGATCTCGCGGCGATGCCGGCGAGGACAGGTTCGGTGGCGACTACGGGGCGCCGCAGGCCAGCCACTCGGCGAGCTTCTCGCGGTCCTCGGCGGAAGGATCCTCGGGTCCCGGCGGCATCGAGACGTTGGACGCGGCGGAGCGCACGAAGATCCGATCGCGGTGCGCGTGGACGGCGTCGATCGTATCGAACGCGTAGCTCTCGGGCGCACCGTGGCGATGGCCCGCGCTCGCCGCGTGACAGGTGTTGCAGTTCGCGTTCAGGAACTGCGCGCCGAAGTTGTCGAACGTGAGCGGCGTGCCTGCCTCGGGGCAGGGGTACTCGCTCATCTCGAGCGGTGCCTCGGCGCAGCCGACGAGCAGCGACAGCACCAGCCACTTCACCGCGCACCGCCCGCGTGGAAGTCATAGGTCGCGCCGAACGACGCGCCGGCGCTCGTCATCCACGACGGTCCGCGGTCGGTGTCCATGAACTTCGTCACGTCGAGATCGATCGCGACGAACAGATCGCCGCGTCCGTAGTTCCACACCGGCAGCGCGAGCTGCGCGCCGACGCGTCCGGCCATCCGATGCCGGATGCCATCGCCGACGCCGAACAGCGAGCTGATCGGCATCGCGTCGATCGCGGCGCGCGGTTCCTCGTGCTGGTGGACCAGGCCGAGCGTGCCGGTGAGCCGCAGCGGGCCGACCGGCTGGCGGAGCGCGCCGTTGAGGCTGAAGTAGCTCATGAACCGATCGTCGACGGGCGCGTACTGCTCCTTGGCGAGGAACGTCGCTCCGACCCACGGCAGGAACCAGTAGCGGAGGTCGAGCGTGCCGCCGCCGCCCTTGTCGCTGGGCCACGCGGTGGTGGTGCCCTGGAGCCCGAGGCCGAGATCGATCTCGCCCGCGGCCGCGGTGCCCGAAGCGACGAGGAGAGCTCCGATGACGATGCTGCGCATGCGGGCCTTCTCCGCAACGCTCGTGCCACGCAGGAACGTGAACCCTGGTTCTCCTGAATCGGGATATCCCACACCCGGTGTGGTGATCCACGGCAGCTACGGGTCGTAGCGGGTGACCGAGACGTCGGGCCGGTCGAGGAGCATGCGCGGCGTGCCGCGGGTCTCGACGGGCGCCGAGGTCGGCGTGCGCACCACGTAGATCCGCTGGTGCGTGTCCCATGGCCACGACGAGGATCGACACCCGCTGTAGTGCTCGAGCTGCGCGAACGCATCGCCGACGACGAAGCAGGTGACCCCCGCTGCATCCGTGGCGATCGCGGAGGCGGCGGCCCGGGTGGCGGCGGTGGTGTCCCGGCGGTGCGCGCTGCGCTTGATCTGGCCGGTCGCCACCAGCAGCCAGGAGGCGACGACCGCGATCGCGCAACCCATCCCGAGCACCCGACGCTCGCCGATGAGGATCCGGATCTGCTCGACACCTAGGATCACGAGCAGCGTCACGCCGAAGAAGATGTAGCGAGCCTGCGCGTGGCTGACCACGCCGAACACGGCGACGTCGGCGACCGCCACGGTCCACAGGAGCAGCGTCGCGCGATCTCTGAACCGCGTGATCGCCGCGAGGCCGGCGAGGAACACGGGGGCGGCGAGCAGGCCGTAGTAGTGGACCGGGTTCGAGGTGACGTACGTGACGAGGCCCTGCGCGAACCAGGTCTTGCCGGGGACGTCCTTGCTGGCGAGCAGGATGCCGAGCGGCGAGCCGGTCTCGGCGTACGCGGTGCGCAGGTGGGGTACGAGCAGGACGAGGAACGCGGCGGCGGTCGCGAGGATCGGCAGCGGTCGCCGGGCGATCGTGCGCCACCCGACGCCGAGCGTCGCGACGCCGAGGAGCGCGATCGGCACGCAGCTCGCGTAGCGGAGGTAGAGCGCGCATGCGAGCAGGGGCGCGGCGAGCACCACGCGCCAGCGCAACGGTCCGGTCCTCTGGATCACCTCGGTGACGATCACGAGCGTCCCTCCGAGCACGAACGCCGTCGCCGGCACATCGGAGAGCAGGTCGACGGACATGCCCATCACCGAGCGCAGCCCGGCGAGCACCGCGACGACCCACGCCGCGGTCATCGCGCCGTACGTGCGCCACGCGAGACCCGCGGCCGCGAGGACGAACGCGATGCCGAGCACGAACGTCGGGAACCGGGCCGCGATCTCCCCGCCGTCGATCGCGCCGGGCAGGGCGACGACGCTCATCCCCGAGGACGCATAGAACCAGCGCGGCGCTTCACCGGCGAGGAGGTCGTTCGCCGAGAGCACGTACTGCGCCTCGTCGTGGCCGAGCGGCGCGCCGGCGAGCCACACGATCGCGGCATTGATGATCCACACCAGCAACCCGGCCGCGAAGATCAGCGTGGGTAGCCGCGCGCGCATCGCCGCTCAGGAATCGATCTGGATCAATCCGACGAGGTTGCCGGACGGATCCGCGACGATCGCCGTCTCGACCTCGCCGCCCACGTTGTGTGGCAGCTCGATCGGTCGGCCGCCGAGCTCGGTGGTCAGGCGATTCCACACCGCGTGGAGATCGGAGACCTTCCAGTAGGCGATCGCGCCGCCGGGGCCCGGCTTGATCGTCGACACATCGGGATCGAGACCGAGCTCCTGGCCATCGACCTCGAAGCCCGCGTAGAACGGCTCGTCGAAGTACGGCTGGCGCGCGAGGGCGGACGCATAGAACGCCTTGGCCACCACGAGATCGTCGACCTTGTAGATCACCGAGCGGATCGAGCGCAGCACCGGCAGCAGCGCCGCGTGACCGATCGACATCATCGGCGTCGCCGGCTTCTTGGCCCTGGGCTTGGCCTTGGCCTTGGCCTTCGGCGTCGGCTTCTTGTTCGGCACTGGCTTGGTCGGCCTCGCCTTGGTCTTTGCCTTCGCCATGATGGCTCTACTCGTCGAACTTGAAGCTCGAGGGGTCCTTGTCCATGATCCGCTCCATGGCGGCCTCCTCGAGGAGGTCGATCATGCGCTGACCACCATACTTCTTCATCAGCTTGTCGTCGTACTCGTCCGCGATCAGCGCGACGTCGCGCAGGGTGGCCGTGAGCTCCTCGGGATCGAGCGTGGTGCCGCCGAGGATCGTGTGCGTGAACAGGACCGTGTGCTCCCCCGGATCCCACGCGAACGCGCCGAACCGGAGGTGAGCGTTGAGCTCGAGCAGCTGCTTCGCGAGCGGACCATCGACGTCGACGCCCTTCACGAGCTGCGAGGTGCAACGCACCATCGCCTTGTTGTCCCCCCACGGCACCACGTTGATCATCACGTACGCCGAGCCCTGCTTGATCACGTAGAGCGAGTCGTCGACCTTGCGGTACGCGGGGCTGGTCTGGAGTGTGCGCTCGATCAAGAGCGCGGTCGCTACCTCGGCGGGATTCATGTGAGCGTTGTTATCACGAACGGCAACTGCGGCGTGCCATACTCCGGCGGTGAGGTATCTGTACGCCTGCCTGGCGCTACTGCTCGCTGCGCGTGTTGCCTACGCCGACCAGATCGCCGAGATCGTCGTCGAGGAGAACCGGAAGACCACCTCGGAGACGGTCGAGCTGATCTCGAAGATCGAGGTCGGCGATGCCTGGACCCCCGACATGGCGGAGGAGATCAAGCGCAACCTGGTCTCGAGCGGCCTGTTCAAGGACGTCGAGGTGTTCACCGAGCCCGTGAAGGGCGGCGTGAAGGTCCACATCCTCGCGAAGGACAAGCACTCGTGGGTGATCGCGCCTGCGCTCTACAACCAGCCGACGAACAAGGGCGGCGGCATCGGCTTCGGCGAGAACAACCTGTTCGGCTTGAACCAGAAGCTCCTGCTCTACGGGCAGGTCGCCACGGGTGACTCGTTCTTCATCGGCGCGTGGGTCATCCCCGCGATCGGCGGCACGCGGTTCTCGGCGCAGTTCGATACGTTCCTCAAGTCCGCGCGCAACATCGAGTACGCCGCGCCGACGAAGTACCTCCAGAGCCCGCGACCGATCCGCGAGTCACGGATCCACTACCTGAACGGCGGCTTCAAGCTCGGCCTGGGCCTGTTCGGCGGCGCGCGCATCGAAGCGCGGCTGCGCGGCGCGAAGGTCAGCTACGTCCGCGATGCGATCAAGCACCTCGGTCCGATGGACGAGCGGATGGCGGACCTCGAGATCCCCGATGGCGACCCGATCCCGCTGCCCGGCAAGGAAGGCTGGGACGTCTCCAACGAGTGGACGTTCTCGATCGATCGGCGCGCCAACTGGTACGGCGTGCAGAGCGGCTTCAAGTTCACCGCGATCTACGAGACCGCGCTGCCGTCGCTCGGGTCGGACTTCCACTACCAGCTCGCCACCGCGTCGCTGTTCCGCGCGTGGCAGGTGCTCGCGCGGCACAACTTCATCATCAAGATGAACGTCAACTACGGCAACAAGCTCCCGTTCCAGCAGGAGTTCAAGACCGGCGGCACGTCGATGCGCGGCTACTTGAACGATCAGTTCCGGGGCGACTTCAAGGCGGGCACGAACATCGAGTACTCGGTGCCCATGATCAGCGTGATGGGCCTGTCGATCCGCGGCCTGGTGTTTCTCGATTCGGCGTACACGACGTTCCTCAAGACGAGCAACCCGGAGCGCAACTACCTGCCCGGTTCGGATGCGCGCGGCCTCAAGCCGTTCCGCAACTCGGTCGGTGCCGGTACGCGGTTCTATCTCCGGCAGATCGTGTTGCCCCTGCTCGGACTCGATGTCGGGTATGGTCTCGAAGCCAATGACTTTCAGGTCTATCTGGCGATTGGCCTTACTGATTAGCGGCTGCGGCGCCCCCGCGTCCTCGCGCGTCATGCCGTCCGCGGCACCGGTCGATCTGGTGGTCACGGGGGGCGACATCCGCACGATGGATCCGGCGCATCCGCACGCCCAGGCGCTCGCGATCGCGGGCGGGGTGATCGTCGACCTCGGCACGACGGAGGCGGTCCTTGCGAAGGCGAGCGCGACCACGCGCGTGATCGACGTCCACGGTGCCACCGTGACGCCGGGCCTGATCGATGCGCACTGCCACCTCTACGGGCTCGGCATGGCCAACGACGCGGTCTCGCTGCGCGCGCTTGGCTCGGAGGCCGAGATCGTCAAGGTCGTCGCCGACGCGGCGAAGCAGCGTCCCGCGGGCGAGTGGTTGCTCGGTCGGGGCTGGGATCAGAATCTGTGGCCCGGGCAGCAGTTCCCGACGAAGGCGAGCCTCGATGCGGTGATCTCCGATCGCCCCGTGGTGCTCCGCCGTGTCGATGGCCACGCGAGCTGGCTGAACTCGAAGGCGCTCGCCGCGGCGAACATCACGCAGGCAACGCCGGATCCCGCGGGTGGCAAGATCGTTCGCGATGCCAGGGGCGAGCCGACCGGCGTGCTCGTCGACAACGCAGATGATCTCGTGGGCTCGGTGATGCCGGCGGCCACGCCGGAGATCCGCGAGCGGCGGATCCGGTCGGCCGCGCAGCAAGCGATCGCCGCGGGGATCACGGGCGTGCACGAGATGGGGATCGAGGACGCGACGGCCGATGTCTACGCGAAGCTCGCCGCGGCGCACCAGTTGCCACTCCGCGTGTACGCGTTCCTCGCCGGTGATCCGGCGCACCTCGAGCGCCTCACCACGCCTCCCGCGCCCGCGATCGGTCGGTTCGTGATGCGCGGCGTGAAGTTCTTCGCCGATGGGGCGCTCGGCTCCCGCGGCGCGCGGCTCACCGAGCCGTACGTCGACGATCCGAACAATCGCGGCCTGTGGGTCACGGAGCCGAAAGCTCTGGCGGCCGGGGTCGACGCTGCGGTCGCCCATGGCTGGCAGGTCGCGGTCCACGCGATCGGTGACGCGGGCGTGAGCAGCGTGCTCGACGCGTACCTCGCCGCGGAGCGCGCGCACCCCGGGGACCACCGGCTCCGCATCGAGCACACGCAGGTGATCGCGCCGGCGGATCTCGCCCGCATGGTGGCGTCGCGAGCGATCGCGTCGATGCAACCCACGCACGCGACGAGCGACATGCCGTGGGCCGAGCAGCGCATCGGTCCGCAGCGCATCCTCGGCGCCTACGCGTGGCGCACGATGCTCGACCAGCACATCCCGCTCGCCGCGGGGTCGGACTTCCCGGTCGAAGAAGTGGCGCCGCTGCTGGGCATCTACGCCGCGGTCACGCGCCAGGATGCGAAGGGCAACCCGGCCGGCGGCTGGTATCCGAAGCAGCGGCTGACGCTCGACGAGGCGATCGCCGCGTTCACCAGCGGGGCCGCGTACGCCGAGGGAGCCGAGGCGACGCGCGGGATGATCGCGGTCGGCCGACCCGCGGATCTGACGATCTACGATCGCCCGCTCGCCGCGGATCGTACGCTGCTCGAGACGCGCATCGACTACACGATCGTCGAAGGCGACGTCGTGTTCGATCGCAAGGCCGGGCCTGGCCCGGCCGCGCTGCAACGCGAAGCGTCGCGGAGTGAAGATCGGCAGGCCGCGCGATGAGGTTCTGCCCGTTCTGCAGCGCGGAGAACAACGATGATCAGGCGGTGTGCGCGCAGTGCGGCCGTCGCCTGCCACCGTTGCCTCCGCGCCGCGCGCGTAACGCGCCGCCGACCGGCGTCCAGCTGCCGCCGCGCGCGCCCGGTACGCAGCCGCCCGCGCCGCGCCGCACGGGCAACACCATCCCGCCTCCGACGCCCGCGGCGGCGTACTCGACACAGTCGTCGAGCCCCGGCATCGTGGTTCCCCAGCCTTCGTTCAACCCGAACGCGTCGGGTGTCGGGATCGTGCCGCCCGTGGCGGGGACGCTGGTGTCACCGGGCGCGCAGACGGCACGGCCGGGCAGCCACGCCGAGCTGGCGCCGCCTCCCCTGACAGCGGCGGCACCGTCGGGGCCGATGATCGGCCGCGACAGCGCGCCGGCCTTGCCGCCGCCGCCGCTCGTCGAGGATCCGACGACGAAGCGATCGATCCTGAACGCGATCTCGCCAGGCCCCGCGGCTGCCCGCCGCGAACCTGCGCCCGCGGACCCACGCGATGGTGGCCGCCGCGCCGAGGACAACACCCGGAGCAAGCCGACCACGCTGCCGCCCGCGACGCCCTCGCGTCCACCGGCGCGGCCCAACTCTCCGTCGTCGCCTCCGCCGCTGCGCCCGTCCGGGCCTCCACAGAACGCGTTCAGTGACGACTTCAACACCGTCGCCGATGCGCCCGCGATGGGCAGCCCGCCGCCGACTCCGCCGCCGCGCATGCCGCCGCCGCCGATCACCCCGCCGGTGATCGAAGCGGAGCGCCCGCGGCAGGCCGGAGACACGCCCCCGCCGACCCGGATCAATCGGGTCGAGGCGCATGCCGATCGCCCGTTCACGCCGGCGAAGGTCGACGTGGTTCCCGAGATTCCCGAGCCGGGTCTGTACTCGGCCGCGCGCTACGCGGTGCGGTTCACGAAGGCGCGCTGGCAGCGGCGCGGCGCGATCAAGACCCTGGGTGCCGAGATCAAGCAGGACACCGAGGCGCTGGATCAGGTGCTCGGCGCGCTCGGCAAGGTCGCGCGCACCGCGAGGCTCGATGGTCGGGTGTTCTCGGCGGAGAACACCGCGATCAACGCTGCCGAGGAGCGGATCAAGGTTCTCGGCACCGAGCACAGTGATGTCGATGGTCGCAAGGCCGAGGAGAACTCGCGGTTCGTCGATGTCGAGCGCGAGCGCAATAGCAAGCTGACCGAGGCCGAGCGCATGGTCGACGAGGTCAGCAAGGAGCTCGCGAACCTCGAAGCGCACCGCCGAGGATTGCGTGACAAGCGCAAGGAGCTCGAGCGGCGCCAGAAGGCGTACCTCCGCTCGGCGGAGGACAACGACAAGCAGGCGGGCAGCGCGCAGATGGGGGATACGCGCGCCGAGCTGCGCCGCAGCGCCGAGCAGCATCGCAAGGAGGCCGCGGCGCTCGAGCCGGAGCGCCAGGAGGTGGACCGTCGGCTCGCCTCGCTGGAGCGGCCGATCGGCGAGGCCACCGCGCGCCTCGACGCCGCGAAGGCGGAGCTCGATGCGGCAAAGCGCAGCCTCAGCGACGCGCGCGAGGGTCATGGTCATCGCCTCGCCGAGCTCGACGCCGAGCAGAAGCGCAAGTCCCGGGAGATCGGTCAGGCGGAGGGCGAGGTGACGCGCCGGCTCGTGACGCTCGGCACGCTCGTCAACCTCAACCGGATCGACGACCCGCAGTTCGGCGAGCTCTACCAGCGCATCGACCGCCTCCGCGGGGCGATCACGGCCCGCACGACCGAGATCGAGAAGCTGACCGCGGAGCGGGAGGCCTACGACCGGGGTTCGCTCGTGCGGGGCGTCGCGGTGATAGGTGGAGCCGTGATCGCGTTGATCGCGCTGATCGTGATCCTCCGGGCGATCCTGTAGCCCCCTCGGTGATAGACTCGATCAGGCCGTGCCCAAGGTCCTGGTCTCGAACAACGGCGAGCTGTTGCGGCACTTCACGGCCGCACCGTTCAAGCGCCTGGATCTACAGCTGCTTGTCGCTGCGAACGGCGCTGAAGCCCGCGCCCTGTTCCTCAAGGAGGAGCCGGCGGTCGTCGTCCTGGATGCCGATGACTCGGAGGGGTTCGCGGTCGCCAAGGAGATCAAGGCGAAGAGCCCCTCGACCAGGGTGATTCTCGTGGCCGGCAGCCGGCTCTCCGGCGATCAGATGCGCCAGGTCTCCGCGTGCGGCTGCGACGAGCTGCTGATCGCCCCGATGACCGCCGACGAGTTGCACGACGTGCTCGCGATCCAGCTCGGCGAGCCGCGCCCCGGTACCGAGGGATTCGCGATCACCGTCGAGATCAGCGGCAAGAAGATCGATGCCACCGTCTCGAACCTGTCGGTCGATGGCGTACGGCTGATGGTCTCCGAGCCGGTCTCCGAGGGACAGCTGGCGGCGATCACGGTCAGCCCCGAAGGCGAGACCGCCGTGACGATCAAGGGGACCTGCGTGTGGGCCCAGCCGCGCGATGGCAAGACCGTCGTCGGCGTGGCGTTCGACAAGCTCGATCCGCTGGCGCGCACGATGCTCGCGAAGCTCACGCAGTGGCAGGTCCGCAGGGACGGCGAG
>JAYVLW010000480.1:0-14901 GCA_043759315.1 Myxococcales bacterium | reverse complement strand
CGGATCGCGGACCCAGCTCTCTTCCGACCCCTGCATCGCCGAGCGCAGCCCGGTCAGCGACTGATCCACCACATCGCGCAGCCGCGGAAGGTTATCGAGGCGCCAGTCGGGCGCGAGCATCACCCGGCGCATCCATCCGAGCGCCAGCTTCGTCTCGGCGACATCGTTGCCCGCGCCCGCCACGACGAGCTCGGCGCGGTTCGTGCGCAGATCCTCGTCGTAGTGCACCGACAGCTCGAGGATCTCGTTGCGCAGCCGCTCCTTCATGTCCTCGCTCTTGATCACGTCCTTGCCATCGGCGATGCCGACCTGCTCGAGCAGCGACGGCAGCAGGGCGAGGTACATCTGGTCCGCGGGATCGATGCCGCGAAGGGCGAACGCGAGCGAGATGCGTGCGCTCGCCATCGAATCGATGGTCGCCTGGAACACCGGCACGGCGCCGGCCGTTGCCATGGTGTACCTGAGCTCGTCGTCGTACGTCATCGGCGGCGACTCCACCAGCGGCGGCAGCGGAGTTGCAGCCGCCGCGTCCTCGAGCAGCTTCGTCTGCTTGTCGTAGTCGACCTGGAAGCTCGCGAGGGTCGCGGCCTTGTCCTTCGTCTTGTACTCGGTCCCGAGGCGCGCGAGCTCCGCCGCGATCCGGGCGTCGCGGGCGGCGTCGATGTCCTTGCGGAGCTTCGTGCTCGGCTTGGCCGCCACGACGAACGGCTGCGCGAGCAACCCCCACGTGGTCAGCCGCGTTCGCCACGGATTCCCCCCGCTCGCGAGGATCCGATCCACCGCGGCGAGCTCCGGCCGCAGCGTCAGGGACTTCTTCGCGCCGCTGACCTTCGCGAGCGTGTCCATGTGATTCATCCACGCGGAGCTGGTGCCCCGGAAGCCGAAGCCCGGCGGTGAATCCAGGAACTTCGCGAGCTGGCGCTTGAGATCGACGGCGCGGCCTTCGATGCGCTTTCTGATCGCGCCGAGCTCCGGATCGCCGTCGGGAAGCTTCGCGATCCGGGCGAGCTCCGCCATCACCTCGGCGCGGACCTTGCCGAGCGTCTCGGCATCGAGCTTGTCGGTGCGCACCCCGTTGACGAACAGGTAGATCGGATAGCCCTGATCCCCGCTGATCGAGGCGCCGATGCCACTCGCGCCGAGATCCATCGTGCGCGTCTTGCTGTCGATCAGCTTCTTGTACAGCGGGGTTGCCTCGTCGCCGGCGAACGCGCTGAGGAACAGGCCGAGCAGGGTCCGCTCGGTGAGGTCGAGGCCGTCGCGCGTGGCAGGCCACGCGAGCACCATCGGGCTCGGCTGTGTGGTGTCGCTGTAGGGGTAGTCGACGGTGATCGGCGTCTCTGTCGAGCCGGCTGCCGGCTTCGCCAGATCGGCCTCGGTGGTGACCTTGCCGGTGCGCTGGTTCGCGGCGCTCAGCACCTTCTCGGCGCCGTCCATCACCTGCACGAGGGTCATCGCCGAAGGGAACGTCGCGATCATCCCCATGTTCGCGAGGTGGTAGTTGTCGCCATGGAACTTGCGAATGTCCTCGGGCGTCATCCGGCGGATGTCGTCGGGGTAGCCGCCGGATTCGTAGGCGAGCGGATGCTTCGTGCCGTACACCAGGCGCTTCGCGGCGAGCCACAGGGTGTTATCCGGCTGCTCGTAGTAGCGCACCATCTCGTTGTAGACGGTGCCTTTCTCCTCGAGCCGGAGCTTGCCGTCGTCACCTTTGTCGACGCCGAAGTTGCGCACCTCGCGGCGGATCTCCTCGTCGGTGTAATCCGCATCGAGCATCGCGCCGAGCTGATCGGCGAACACGGGCCAGAACGCGTCGCGACCGGCAACCGTATGGAAGTGGTACGCGGTGCGCCACTGATCCGTGAACGCGCTCGACTCGGTGAGGGTCATCGCCTGGAAGCTGCCCATCTTTCGGCCGCGATTGCCCTTGCCGAGCAGCAGATGCTCCTGCGTGTGCGGCTCGCCCTTGTCGGACGTCGGGAACGAGTTGACCCAGATGAACGCCTGCGGCGCGCTCTCGATGCGGAGGTAGTCGAACAGGAACTTCGTCTTGTCGTGCACCAGGCGCGCGCCGATCGGTTGATCGTTCGCATCGAGGTACACGGCGACAGGCGTGAAGCCGTGCACCGACGTGCCGACCTGCAGCGTGGCGAGCGACAGCTCCGTCGGTGGTGGCGGCGTCACCGACGCACTTCCCGAGCCCGCGCCGACGGGCGGCACGATCGCGACTGGCGTCTTCGGAGGAGGGCAACACGTCGCGAGCGCGAGCAGGAACAGCGGAGACAGACGCATGGGACGTACTCTGGCCCGACCGCTCGCGCATGTCACCCGCGGCCCGTTGAAACCTCCGGTGCGACCGGAGAGGATGTCGCATGGCCGACGCGATCATCGAGCTCCGCCGGGTCGAGCCGGTCACCGTGATGACCCTCGCCGACGGCAAGGCGAACGCATTCGACACGGCGATGCTCGATGCGATCACCCGGACCATCGACACCGTGGTCGCCGACGGCGCACGTGCCCTCGTGATCACCGGCGACGGTGGCTTCTTCTCCGGCGGCCTCGCGTTACCCCAGCTCATCGATCTCGATCGCGCCGGCGTTCGCGCGCTGATGGGCACGCTCCGGGTGGCGATGCAGCGCGTGCTCGAGGCCCCGATCCCCGTGGTCGCCGCGATCAACGGCAACGCGATCGCCGGCGGCTGCGTGCTCGCCCTCATGTGCGACGAGCGCATCATGATCGCGCACGGGCCCAAGACGACACCGCAGATCGGCCTCAAGGAAGCGCAGCTCGGCCTCGGTCTTCCTTCCATCGTGCTCGAGGTCGCGCGCGCGCGCGTGCCCGTCACGAGCCACACGCGCGTGATGCTCGAGGGCCGGCTGTTCGCCCCCGCCGACGCGCTCGCCGCCGGCCTCGTCGACGAGGTCGTCGCCCCCGAGCGGTTCGAGGCACGCGCACTCGAGCGCGCGATGGCCCTGGCAGGAACCGAGCCGACCGCCTACGGGCAGATCAAGCGCGCCCTCGTGCGTCCCCTTGTCGAGACCATCACTCGCCACGACGAAGCCGAGTCCGAAGCCTGGCTCGACACGTGGTTCTCACCCGAGACCCAGCGAAGGCTGCGCGCCACGGTCGCGCGGATCACCAAGAAGTGACAGTCGTCCCGTGACGATCGCGATCATCGGCGGAGGCATCTTCGGGCTGACCACGGCGCTCGAGCTGCGCGCGCGTGGCCACGCCGTCACGCTCTACGACCCGGGGCCGATTCCGCATCCGCTCGCGGAGTCGACCGACATCTCCAAGGTCGTGCGGATGGACTACGGCGCGGATGCCGACTACACCGCGCTCGGCGAGGCCGCGCTCGCGGGGTGGCGAGCGTGGAATGCGCGCTGGCCGCGGCCGCTGTTTCACGAGACGGGCGTGACGTTCCTCTCGCGCGACGTGATGCGGCCCGGCGGCTTCGAGCACGACTCGTTCGCGATCCTCACCGGGCGCGGGCATCCACTCGAGCGGCTCGATGCGGGCGCGATCGCCGCGCGGTTCCCGGCGTATCGCGGTGGCGCACTGGTCGATGGATACCTCAACCCGCGCGGCGGCTGGGCCGAGTCCGGCGCCGTGGTCACGCGGCTGGCCGACGAGGCGCGCGCGGCCGGCGTGACCTTCGAGGCGCGCGCGATCCGCCGCCTCGACGAGGTCCGCGCACCGCTGACGATCGTGTGTGCCGGCTCGTGGGTGCGCTGGCTCGTCCCCGAGCTCGCCTCGAGCGTGCGCGCGATCGGCCAACCCGTGTTCCACCTGCGACCGGCGGATCCGTTGCCGTTCACCGCGGACCGGTTCCCCGTGTTCGGCGCTGATATCGCTCGCACCGGGTACTACGGCTTCCCGGTGACCGCCGACGGCATCGTCAAGATCGCGAACCACGGCACCGGCACGCCGATCGAGACCGATGCCGAGCGCGTCGTGTCACCCGCGCAGGAGGCCCACCTCCGCGCGTTCCTCGCCGACACATTTCCGACGCTCGCCGACGCGCCGATCGTCTCCACGCGGCTGTGCGTCTACGGCGACACTCTCGATGGCCACCTCTGGATCGCGCGTCATCCCACGCGCCCGAACCTCGCGGTCGCGACCGGCGGCTCGGGCCACGCGTTCAAGTTCGCACCCGTGCTCGGCGCGATGATCGCCGACCTCGCGCTCGGCTCGCCGCACCCGCTCTCGCACAAGTTCCGCTGGCGCCCCGAGCTCGCCGCGCGTACTCGCGGCGATGCAGCCCGCGCCGCTACCTGAATAGGAGGCCCATGCGGACGCTGAAGTTCATCGCGCACGGCATCCGGCTCACGGCGGTCCTGTTCGTCCTCGGGCTCGTGTGGTTCGTGGGCTGGCTCGCCCTCCTGATCGCGCTGCGCGGCAAGGCCGCTCGGCAGCGCTGGTTCGGCTCGCGCCTCGCGCGGCTCCTGGTCGCGCTCGGTGCCTCCTTCGTCAAGGTCGGCCAGATCATGTCGACGCGACCGGATCTGTTTCCGCCTCACGTCATCCGCGCCCTCACCCGCCTCCAGGACGACGTCGGCGCCTTCGCGTGGCGCGACGTCGAACGCACGCTGGTCGCCGACCTCGGCAAGCCCGTCGCCGAGTTGTTCGCGACGATCGATCACACCCCTGTCGCTTCGGCCTCGGTCGCCCAGGTGCATCGGGCGACGCTGAACGACGGCAGCGAGGTCGCCGTCAAGGTCCGCCGCCCCGGCCTCGATGACCTCGTGGACTTCGATCTCTCGTTCATGCGGTTCGCGGCGCGGGTGATCGCCCTCGTGCCCTCGTTTCGCTTGCTCGCGCCGGTCGAGAGCGTTGACGAGTTCGGCCGTGCGATCCGCGCGCAGCTCGATCTGCGCATCGAAGCCGCCGCGAATCGCCGGTTCACCGAGAACTTCGCCGGGGATCCGATCGTCGGCTTCCCGACGCTCTACCCCGCGCTGTGCAGCCGCCACGTGCTGACGATGGCGTTCATCCATGGCGTGAAGGTCCTCGATGCGCCCGCCGCGCTCGGCGTCGACGCGACTCGCCTCGCGCGCACCGGCTTCTCGACCCTCCTCAAGATGCTGTTCGCCGACGGCTTCGTGCACGCGGATCTCCACCCCGGCAACATCTTCGTCGATGCGAGCGGCCGCGTGATCATCCTCGACCTCGGCCTCACCGCCGAGCTCGACGAGGCCGCGCGGCGCGCGTTCGCGCAGTTCTTCGCGAGCTGGGCGGCGCGCGACGGCAAGACCATGGCCAAGCTGATGTCGGAGCTGTCACCGAGCTCCCGGGTCGCCGACTACGCGGCGTACGAGCGCGAGGTCGAGGCGTTCGTCGCGCGCTATCACGGCAAGGCGCTCGGCGACGTGCAGGTCTCCACCGTGGCGTTCGACATGTTCAACATCCTCCGCCACCACCGCGTGCGCGTGAACCCGATCTACACGATGTGCAACGTCGCCATCGCGGTCACCGAGGGGATCGGCAAACAACTCGATCCCACGCTCGATCTCGTCCAGGAAGCGCTGCCGATCTTCGCGAGCCTGCGGGCGAGCGGGCGGCTCGCGGGATCCTAACCCCAGAGCTGGGGTCAGGCGCCCTTCAGCGGCCGCGCCTTGACCTTTCGCCAGATCACCAGGAACGCGATGATCGCGACGAGCACGAAGCCCTCGACCGGGATCAGGATGTGGCGCGGCCGCTTGACCACGAACGGCGGCGGCCGGACCTCGCTCTGATCCTTGTGCGGAACGAACGTCACCTCGTCGTGGCCGGCGCGAACGGGCGTCTCGTCGATGAACACCGTGGTGCGCTTGCCCGCGATCCCGCGGCTTGGCGGGAACTCCACCGGCGCCGAGAACAGCGTGCTGGCGGTCCACGGCCCCTCCCCGAGCCGGCCGGTGTACCGCTGGTCCGACACGAAGAACACCCGCAGCATGCGCGGCGGCGACGACATCGTCCCGTTGCGCGGTAGCTCCGGCTCGCTGTACGGATAGAACGGCGCATCGGCGGTGAACGTCATCTTGACGGACTTCGTCGAGGTCTCGAACTGCGTGCCCTCGCGCTGGTCGGTGCCGATCACGAACGCCGTGATCTTCCAGTGCTGCGCCACGAACGGCGCGAGCCACGCCTGCAGCTCGGGCGAGGCATCGAAGCCGTGCTCGCCGAGCCACGCGGCGAGCGCCGCCGGATCGTCGGCCTCGACGGTGGTCGCGTTCATGCCAGCGACGTGCGCGGACTGGATCACCCGGACCGCGGCCGCTGGCTCCGGCTCGCCCTTCTTGGCGCCGCCGCCGCACATCAGGAGCACCGGAGCGATCTCGAAGGTCGTGCCGCTCTTGTCGATGACGAGCTCGGGTTTGATCTCGTCCGCGAGCGCGGCGAACAGATCGTCGCCCGCCTCGCCGAGCTCGGGCTTCGTCGGCGTGGGCACGAGGAAGCCGAACGACCTCGCGGTCGAGTGGAACTGCGCGCGCCGGATGAACGTCTCGGTCTTGGTCGCGGGGTCCCACACGATCACGGCTTCCTCGTCGGCGATCCGCACCTCGGCGCCCTTCGGGGGCGCGGGGGCGCACGCGGCAGCTGGCAGGGAGTCAGTGACCAGCGCGGCGAGCGCGAGGACGGCGGCGAGGCATTTCACCCGGCGATCGTGCCACGACTCAGGTAGCCGGCGCGCGCTCGGCGAGCCAGCGATCGGTGCGCTGTGCGACCGTGACCAGGGCGTCGAACATCCGCGCCTGGACGGGCGTGCGCTGGGCGGGCGCGAACAGGAACTTCTGGAACCAGTCCTGGCCCTTCTTGGAGACCTTGAACAGGCCGCGCATCGGCCTCGTATCCGCGCCGTGACCGGGATCGGCCTTTTCCTTGCGCATGCGCCGCAAGATCTCCGCGTGGTAGCGGAAGCCCTGCATGTTCATCTCCGCCTGATCGATCCCGAGGGTCTCGAACGCGGGCGCCAGGTTGATGCCGGAGAGGATCATCTCGAGGTTCATCTTCGTCTGGAACCACCACAGCTGCGCCGCGTCGCGCTCCGAGAGTCCGCACAGCACGTCGGGGAGCGAGAGCACACCGAGCCCCACGTGGCGGGCCTCGTCGCGCTCGAAGTAGTAGAGAAGGTCGGTCAGCACCGGCTCGAGGTTCGCTTCCGCGATCTGCCGGAACATCACGACGGCCGTGCTCTCCACGAGCAGCTGCATCCCGACCACCTTGAACAGGAGGTTGTCGGTCTCGAGCAGCTGGACGAGGAGCGTGCGACTCCAGCCGCCGAGCTTCTCGACGTTGATCCCCGCACGCCACAGGTACTCGCGGAGCACGAAGAAGTGGCGCGCCTCGTCGAACACCTGGCTCGACGCCGCCATCTTCGCCGGCGTGTCCTCGAGCCTGAGCGCCAGGTCTGCGCTGATCGACCACGCCGCGAGCTCCCCCCAGAGCAGCACCGCGGCGATCCGCGCGAATGCGTCCTTCTTGTCATCGGGGAAGTGGATGCCGCCGTGCTTCGCGATCAGCTCGTCCATCACGGTCCGGCCGTCCCACGCCTGCTCGTGCCCCTTGTGATAGATGCGCGCGAGCGTATCGGTGCGCGCCTGCGCGAGCCCGACGATCGACGGATCACCGAGGGCGTACGGTGGGAACTGCGTGCGGGCCTTCTGCGGACGAAGCCAACGATCCGTGAGCGTTCCCATCTCGATCCTCCTACCCGGGTTTGAGTCGGTCCGAAAATGTTCCGATCGCGTGCAGCCGAGCGGCCTCGCGCGAGAGCTTGTCGAGATCGACCGGCATGTCACCGCGCAGCGCCGCGAGCGCGAGCTTCTCCACACCGCCGACGATCATGGTCGCGACAGCGTGCGCATCGAGCGGGCGGATGTAGCCCGCGGCCTGGGCGGCCACGAGGCTGCGCTCGACGATGCCGATGGCCGCGTCATCGATCTCCGCGAGGATCGTCTCCGCGCCGACATCGAGCCCGACCGCCTCGCGCAGCACGATGCGCAGCGTGTCCTCGTCCGCGAACACCACCTCGAGCAGCTCGCGAAGCTGGAGCGTCGTGAACTCGATCGCGCCGGTGCGGGAGATCTTCTCGGGAAGTGCGAGAGCGGGTGCTTCGCGCTCCTGCCGCTCCATCAGCGCCTTCGCCCGGTCGAGCGTCTCGCGCAGGATCGCGGTCAGGACCGCGCGCTTGTTCGGGAAGTACTGATACAGCGTCCCGCGCCCGATCCCGGCCGCTTCGCAGATGTGGCTGACGTTCGCTTGATGAAACCCGCGCTCGGCGAACACCCGCTTCGCGCAGGTCAGGATCTGACGCTGGCGCTGCTCGGAACGCATATAACTCATAGAATAGACACGGAACTGACGTGTCAGTTCTACCCTGATTCTCACCAGCAGGTCAAGCAGCACGTACGGCGTCTCCTGGGCGGCAGTTCGCCTACCCGCGGCTGCAGCGAGCCGCACGTAACACCCAGTTCTCCCGCGCCCGAGGAGGTGGCACGCGGCGTGATGAAGCTTCGGCCGGATGGAGACGATCGCTCAAGATCACCTCGCGACCGTGACCGGAGGGGCCGATGACTTTGGTCGCTGCGGTCCGGCCTCCGGGTGGAAGTTCCTCGGCGACATACACACCCCCGAGTGCGCCGCGCACGACGCCTCCGTCCGCGGCGCGGAGGCGAAGGGGACGCCGAAGGTGCTCGCCCACCTCCAGGCCCTGCCGCTGCTCCCTGCCGCCGTCGGTTCGTGGGTGAAGAAGAAGCTCGGTTATTAGCCCGAGACGATCCGGCACAGGTCGCCCATCGCATCGGGCTTGAACAGCGACCGACCGAGCAGCAAGCGCGCCGCTTCGAGCACGCCTTCGGTGACCGCGGGGTGCGGATGCACGCAGCGCTCGACCGCATCGAGCGTGCCTCCCTGCCCGATCAGGAGCGCCACACCCTGGATGCACGTGCCCGCCTGCGGCCCGACGACGCGGAGCCCGAGCAACCGTCCATCCGGCCGTGCGAGGAGCTTCACGAAGCCGGCGGTCGCGCGCATCGCGAGGTTGCGCCGGTTGAGCGCGTTCGACACCACGGCCGCGCGATAGTGGATGCCCTTGGCGCGCGCCATCTGCTCGTTGAGGCCCACGGCGGCCACCTCCGGGCTGAGGAAGTAGATCGCGGACTGGGCCTCGTAGACGATCGGCGGCGGATCGAGGCCGTACATGTCCTCGACCGCGTGGCGCGCCTCGAGCTCGGCGAGGTTCGCGAGCATGAGGTCCGGGGTGACATCGCCAGCCGCCCAGATGTGCGCGGAGCGGGTGCGCGTGCTGTCGACGATGGCCCCCCCTCCCGCGTCGACCGCCACGCCGGCGCGCTCGAGCCCGAGGTCTGCGGTCGCGGGTACGCGGCCAGTCGCGACGAGCACGCGATCGTAGCGCGCGGTCTGTGCCGCGCCGGCCTCGTCGGCCCATGCGACCTCGACCTCGTCGCCGATCGACGTCACCCGATCGATCTTCGCGCTGCGGTGGACGTGCACGCCGATCGCGCCGAACCGCGCCGCGACCACCGCGGAGACGTCCTCGTCCTCGAACGGCAGGATCCGCGCCTGACGATCGAACAGCTCGACGCGGGTCTGCCCGAAGTGAGCGAACACGGTCGCGTACTCGCAGCCCACCACACCGGCGCCGATGATCGCGAGCCGCTTCGGCAGCTCGGGGACGTGCTCGATGTGATCGCTCGTCACCACACGCGCGCCATCGACGGCGAACGAGGGCGGCACCCGCGGCTTCGAGCCCACCGCGAGCAAGAACCGCTCGGCATGCAGCGCGCGCTCGCCGACCTGGATCGTGGTGGGACCGGTGAACACCGCGCGGCCGACCACGCGCTCGATCGAGCCTCGCCCCGGTGCCGGTGTCGCCAGCGCGGCGAGCTGGCGGATCAGCAGCGCCTGCGCCTCATCGCATGCGGCGCGAACCTCGGCGCGCACGGCGGCCCACGACGGCGTCAGGCCCGATCCGTCGTACCCGCGGTCGGTGCGCCGCGCGCGTGAGAAGTCCCCCCGAGGTGCCACAAGGTCTTCGACGACAGCGCCCCTTCGAAGATCCCCGCCCCGCCGAGCGGTCCGGCCTCGATCAGGGCGACGCGTTTCCCGAGGTCTGCCGCGCGGATCGCCCCTGCGACCCCCGCCGGCCCGCCCCCGATGACGCACAGGTCATAGCGATCCACGCCCCGAGCGTACCCCAGCCGTCTACACCCGGCGCTTCACATGACGACGCTGATCAACGCCACCACGCTTCCCCCGAACATCACGATCGCGAGGGGAAGCAACCACCAGCGGCGCGCACGAGCGATCGGGTGGACCACCTCCAGCGCGGGCTCGTGGACCACGGCCATCGCACGCGTCACCGCCGCGGGCTCGACCTCCTCCTCGTTGTCGGCCCCGTGTTCGACCGCCTCCGCCGTCACGGGGGGCGCCGCGAACGGCAGCATCGGCTGGGAGCCCTCGATCTTCAGCGCCGCTCCTTCGGACTTCAGCGCGGCGCCCGGGCGCTTCAACGTGTGCGCGAAGCGATCTTTCGCCGAGCGCGCCTCGTGCCCCGAGGTCGTCGCGACGACCTCGATCTCTGCATCCAGATCCGGCGCCGCGGCCGTCGCGGTCTGCGCGTCGAGGACCGCGGCGATGGCCCGGCAATCGAACTCGATCGTCCTGGCCGCGGTTGGCACCTGTGGTTGCGCGGTGCGGGCGCGGGAGACCACGTTGCGGTTCTGCATCACGAACAACGTACGGGATTCGCCGATCGTCGTCGGTTATCGGCGGGCTAAGGGGATCGTGTAGGCGCACGCACACCCTTTCCAGACCCCGGGCTCGGTCGATGTATGCAGAGCGTGTCGCCGTCCGTCGCCGTCTTCATCGCGCTGGCGGTCGTCGTCGTGGCATCGCGGTTCGCGCGGCACCTCACTCCCGTCCGGGCGCTGTTCCCGTCGTGGCGGTTCTTCGACCGGGCCACGCTGTCGCCACGGCTGTACGTCCGTGTCGGGTGCAGCCCCGATCGCCTCTCGGCCTGGGCGCCGGTCGAGATCGGCCCCCGCCCGGCGGCGGCGTTCGTCTTCGCTCCCGCGGCGAACCTCGCGCTCGCGTACCAGTCGTCGATCGACCGCCTGGTCGTCGAGCTCGGCGACATCGAGATCGATGACTCCGGCAGTGCCGTCGAGACCGATCCGCGCGTCACGGAGCTCGTGTCCTATCGCCTCGTCGGCCGCATCGCGCGAGCGCTCGCCCCCCGCGCCGCCTTCGTGCAATGGAAGATCGTCGTCCCCGAGGTCGCGGGCGACTACCTCGTCGCACCGATCGCGGAGTCCGCCGCGTGATCGAGTGGATGCCCCGCCTCGCCGCGCTGGCGACCGCGATCGCCGCGCTCGAGCTGATCATCGTGCGAGATGCGTTCTCGGATCGCGGCGTATATGCGTGGTCGGTGCTCCGCGCGGACTACGGCGGACTCGCGCGCCCGCTCGGCATCGTGTTCGGCGCGCGAGGCACGCTCGCACTGTTGCTCATGCAGCTCGCGGCGGCGATCGCGCTGCCCGTCATCGCGCATCCCGCGCCCGCCTGGATCGCGTTCGGTGCGAGTCTGGCGATCTCCGTCCGCTGGCGCGGCAGCTACAACGGCGGCAGCGACGCGATGCTGCTCGTCGTCTTGCTCGTGATCGCGATCGGCCGCACCGCACCATCGCTCGCCAACGCGGCGCTCGCGTATGCTGCCGTGCAGCTCGTCCTCTCGTACTTCGTCGCCGGCGTCGCGAAGCTCGGAGATCCGGTGTGGCGTGCCGGCCGCGCGTTGCCGATCCTCGTCGCTCTGCCCCAGTACCGCGTTCCAACCCGTGCCGCGGCGCTCCTCGCTGCTCCCCGCGCCGGGCGCGTGCTCGCCTACGCTATGCTCGCGGTCGAGTGCACGTTCCCGCTCGCGTTGCTGCATCCGACCGCGTGCGTCACGTACCTCGCGATCGGCGGCTGCTTCCACGTCGTCAACGCGTACGTGTTCGGCCTCAATCGCTTCCTGTGGGTGTGGCTCGCGGCCTATCCAGCGCTGCTGCACTGGGCAAGCTAGGGGTCATGGCTCGACGCGCGAGACGTACAGATCCTCGATGTTCCCGACCCGCAGCGACGAGAACACCAGCTCGCAGCCATCGGCGCGCACGAACGGCGTGTAGTCGACCTTTGTCGACGCGATGCCGGGGACTTGCATCGGCGTGCCCCACGGTGACTCCGCGTCGGCGCGCGTCGCGTACCACACCTTCGCCTGCCCACCACGCACCGCCGTGAACACCATCACGCGCTGGCTGTGCGTCAGGCTCGGGCTCGCTTCATCCTCGAGCGTCACGATCCCCGCCACGACCTCCGGCGTCCCGAACGGCTCCGCCGGCGTCGCGCGCTGCGCGGTCATCACGTCGGTGGCGCCCGCGGTGCCGGGGCGGTCCAGCGTTGCAAAGTAGATCCGCCGCCGGTCGGGCGACAGCACCGCGTTGTAGTCCTCGCCGCTGAAGTCGAGCTCGCTCAGCTCGACGAGCGGCCCGAACGGGACGCCGGGCGACGCACGGGTCGCGTGCCAGAGATCCGACGAACCGCGCCCGCCGAGCCGGGCGCTCGAGACCACGGCCTCGAGCTCGTCGTCGCTGACGTGGACCTGGTGATCGAGCTGCGGCGAGCTCAGCGCTGACAGCTCGGTCGGCGCGGCAAACGAGGCGTCCGGCGCCGCCCGGGTCGCCGCGTAGAGCTGGTAGTCGCCGGTGCGGTTGCTGGCGAAGTACAGCGTGAGCCCATCGCTGCTGATGGTGGGTGTCCGCTCCTCCTTGGCGGAGTTCACCGCGGTCATCGCGACCGGCGCCGTCAGCGTCGGCCCCGCGATCCACGCCGCCTCGCACGCCGTCAGCGCCGCCGCACCATCGGCCGTGGGCGCGAAGTCGAGGCGGCCGCACCCATACAACCCCAGCAGGGTGACCAGCCGAACCATTCCCCGGAGCGTACCGCGGCGCACGATCCGGTTTAACATTCTGCCCACACCACGCGTCTATTGACGCCGTCCAAGGAGATCCTGAATGTCCAAGCTTCGCGTTGCCATGATCACAGCGCTCGTTTCCCTCCCGCTCGGCGTGTTCGCCGGCGGTGCCATGAAGGGCCACCCGAACATGCAGGCGGCCGCCAAGGCCCTCGACATCGCGTTCGACAAGATCACCGCCGCCCAGAAGGCGAACGAGTACGACCTCGGCGGCCACGCGGCGAAGGCGAAGGACGCGATCCAGCTGGCGAAGGACGAGCTGAAGCTCGCGGCCCAGACGGCCAACGACAAGAAGTAGCGTCGGCAGATCCCGTCGTACCGTTCTGACTGGGCCGCGGGACGATCCGCGAGCAGCCACGCGGCGCGAGCTCAGTCACACTCGCCGAACAGGACCTGCGCCGTGATCGCGCTCGACGCACAGCACCCGGTCACGCCCTCGAACTGGAACGTCTTGCTGCACGAGACCGGCCCCGCGGACGTGTGCGCGGGACACGAGGTCCCGCTCGCCGTGAGCGCGGGCAACGACGCCTTGCAAGCTGCCTCGCACTCGGTGAAGCCGTTGTTCTTCCAGGTCTGATCGCACTCACCCAGCGCGTGGATGTCGACGGGGCCGGCCGCATCGTCGCCGCACGCGAAGACGACCAGCACCAGGGCCAGACCGGGCAAGCGCATGGGCGGCATCCTCGCTGATCCGCCCTCGCGAGCGCCACAGGTCTCGGCGTAGAGTCGCGGCCCCGATGAAGCTCCTTGGCGCCCTGTGGTTGTTCGCCGCCTGCTCGTCTCCGGATGGAGACGAGGCTCCCGACGCTGCGCCGGCGGACGACCGCCCCCCGGGCGTTGCGCTGTGTTACTCGAGCGTTGCGACGAACCATCCGTCGACCGTGGCGTTCGACGACGCGTTTCGCGCGGGGGATCGCACCAAGCGCGTTGCCATGATCGAGATGCTGACGGCCGCCGCGGATACGCTGCCCGCCGAGGAACAGATCCACCTCGAGCTCGGCCTCGCCCACCTGTGGCGCCTCGCGGAGCCGCTGCCCGGCGAGGAGGCGCTCTCCGAGCAGCTGCCGAGTGCGCTCGGTGCCCGCGATCACCTCCGCCGCGCCTACGAGCTGTGCCCGACCGATCACCGGATCGCCGCGTGGCTCGGCCCGATCCTCGTCCGCTTCGGCCGAACGCTGCAGGATCAGCCGACGATCGACGAAGGTCTCGCCGTTCTCGATCGCGGCATCGCCGCGTATCCATCGTTCGTGCTGTTCTCCCGTCTCCTGGTGTTCGCGGAGTTCCCGCGCGATGCGCCGGAGTTCCAGACCGCGCTCGCGGCGGTGGTCGCGAACATCGATGCGTGTTCGGCCACGCCGAACGATCCGGCGTGCACGAATGCCACCGTGGCGCACAATCGCGAAGGCGCGACCCTGTTCCTCGGGGATGTCCTCGCGAAAGCCGGTCGGCGCGCCGAGGCGGAGGCGGCCTACACGAGCGCGATGACGGGCCCGGACTTCCCGACGTGGAGCTACCAGGCGGAGCTCGCGGGCCGGATTCAAGGCCTCGACGACCGCATCGCTCGTCACGCAAACGCCGATCCGAACGACGATCCGCCGGTCGCGTGGACGGCGCCGAACCAGTGCGCGCTCTGCCACACCCGCTAGCGGAGGTGGCGCTCGGTGACCTCGTTGCACCACCGCCACAGCTCCGCGCGGAGCTCCGCACGATCGCGCTGCCAGGGAACGAGGTGCGTCGAGCGGCGCTGGCGATCGAAGTAGAAGCCGCCGCGGTCGAGCGCCTCGAGTGGACTCGCCGCGAGCCATGCGACCGTGTCGGCACCTCCGGCGGCATCGCGAAGGAGCGGGCGCGTCAGCGCGTGAAACCGCGGCAACGAGCTGCGCACGGCA
>JAYVLW010000479.1:0-5393 GCA_043759315.1 Myxococcales bacterium | reverse complement strand
TCCTTGTCCTTGCGGGTCGCGTTCGCGCCGACCGAGGCGGTCGTGGTTCGGGAGTTGCCCGTGCTCGTCATCAGGCTTGCCTCTCCCTTCGCCGTCCATTCGACGGCCTTGACGTCCTTGACGTCGTCGGCCTTACCCTTCTCGTAGGTGGGCTGAGCGATGGCGGTGGAGCTGACGAGTGCGATGGCGGCGACCGTGGCCGTTCTGATCGAATAAGTCATTTCGAGGCAGGCCCGAGCAGCATGTGTGCCATCCCCCAAACCCGCGATTCGACGTCGGATCGTCGCTCGTGCGCTCGGAGGGCGTCCACGATGGAATGACCAGAACGCCACATGCGGCGAGGAAGTCGGCGATCGGCCCGCGGATTCGCCGCGCGAGGCGGTTCGCCGGCGGTACGCGTGATGCACGTCTGCTCGCCGCCGATGGTAACGTCAGTCCTCGTCATGTCGCGAGTCGCGAGCGGCGCGCCAGGTTCGGGCCGCGGGGGACTTCCGTGAAGCCGCCGCCGGTCCCGGCCAACGAGGCAGAGCGCCTGCAAGCGCTCGATGACTACTGCATCATGGATACCGGTGCGGAGGTCGCGTTCGACGCGCTGACCGCGCTGGCCGCGCACATCACCGGCGCGCCGATCGCACTGGTGTCACTCGTGGATGCGGACCGGCAGTGGTTCAAGTCGCGCCACGGGCTCGGCCCGCAGGAGACGCCGCGCGAGATCTCGTTCTGCGGACACGCGATCGCCGCGGACGCCATCCTCGTCGTCCCAGACGCCAAAGCCGACCCGCGGTTCGCGGACAACCCGCTGGTCCTCGGCGAGCCTTACATCCGATTCTATGCCGGGGTCCCGCTGCGGACGCCTTCGGGCCTCGTGGTGGGGACCCTGTGCGTGATCGATCGCGAGCCGCGACGGCTCACGCCGATCCAGCTGGAGATGCTCGGCCGGCTCGCCGAGCAGGTCGTCGCGCAGCTCGAGCTGCGCCGCCGCAGCGCCGCGTTCGAGGCATCGACGAAGCAGCTCCAGACGTATCGAACCTTCTTCGATCTGACCCTGGATCTGTTCGTGACGGTCGATGCGCAGCTCCACATCCGCGACTGCAATCCGGCCTGGAACGCCCTTCTCGGATGGACCCCCGAAGAGCTCCGCGCGGTGCCGCTGACCGACTTCGTTCATCCCGACGACGTCGCTTCGACGGTGCTGGAAGCGGGGCGGTTACGCCGGGAAGCGACACCCACGGTGCACTTCGAGCATCGATTTCGTCGCAAGGACGGCGGCTGGGCCCACCTGTCCTGGGTGGCATCGGTGAAGGACGATCTGTACTTCGCATCGGCACGCGACATCACGAGCCTCCGCGATCAGCAGGCCGAGCTCGCGAGAAGCCTCCACACGGCCTCCGACGAGAGGTCGCGCCTGCACAGCATCCTGTCGAGTGCGAACTACGCGATCATCGAGACCACGGCGGAGGGCAGGTTCCGCGAGTTCAATCCGGCCGCCGAGCGGATGCTGGGCTACTCCGCCGCCGAGGTGATCGGCCGGAGACCGCCGATGCACCTACCGGCCGAGGTGATCGCGCGTGCGGCGGAGCTCACCGCCGAGCTCGGGACCACGGTGCCTCCCACGTTCGAAGCGCTGATCGCGAAGGCGCGGCTCGGCATCGCGGACGAGCGGGAATGGACCTACGTGCGCAAGGACGGGACGCACGTCCCCGTCGAGCTGTCGATCACCGCCCGGCGCGACGCGACCGGGGAGATCGTCGGCTACATGGGGATCGCGGCCGATATCACTCGCCGGAAGGAAGCCGAGCGGGCGATGGGACAGCAGGCCAACCTGCTGCGCCTCAGCGCGGCAGTGGGCAACGCGTTCGCGGGGAACGAGCTGTCCTCGCGGATGCTCGACCTCACGGTCGAGGCGATCGTCGCTCATCTCGACGCTGCGCTCGCGCGGGTCTGGACGCTGGACGAGACTGGATCGGTCCTCGAGCTCCAGGCGAGCGCAGGGCTGTCCGCGCGGATCGATGGTTCGCATGCGCGTGTGCCGGTCGGAGCGCTGAAGATCGGCGGGATCGCGCAAGACCGTACGCCGCACCTGACGAATGACCTCGTCGGAGATCCTCGGATCGCGGATCAGGACTGGGTGAAGCGAGAGGGCCTCGTGGCCTTCGCCGGGTTTCCGCTGGTGGTCGAGGATCGGTTGATCGGCGTGATCGCGATGTTCTCGCGCCATCCGCTGTCGGTCGCGACGCTCGCGGCGATGGGGAGCATCGCGCAGACCGTGGCCGTTGGGATCGATCGGCGGCGGGTGCGCATGCAGCTCGACGAGTTCAAGTCGACGCTCGACCGCACCGAGGATTGCATCTTCATCTACGACCCGGCCACGCTCCGGTTCTCGTACGCCAACGAGGGGGCGACACGCCAGCTGGGCTACACGAGAGCGGAGCTGCTGAAGATGACCCCGGTGGATCTCGCACCCGAGTTCGACGAGCTCCGGTTCCGCAAGTTGCTCGAGCCGGCGTCACACGGGGAGGCGCCGGTGGTCACCTTCGAGACCACACACCGGCACAAGGACGGCCACGATCTTCCCGTCGAGGTCGTGCTCCAGTACGTGGTGCACGATGGCAGCCCGCCGCGCTGTGTCAGCGTGGTGCGCGACATCCGCGAGCGCAAACGCATCGATCGGATGCAATCGGAGTTCATCTCGACCGTGAGCCACGAGCTCCGGACGCCCCTGACCTCGATCCGCGGCTCGCTGGGGCTGGTGGCTGGAGGCGTGACGGGCGAGCTGCCGGCCGAAGCAGCCGAGTACATCGGGATCGCGCTCGCGAACAGCGACCGGCTCGTGCGCCTGATCAACGACATCCTCGACATCGACAAGATGCAGGCCGGCAAGCTGGAGTTCCGATTCCAGGCTCACGATCTGCGGGCGATGCTCCAGCACGCGCTCGTGGTCAACGAGCCGAACGCGGTCACCCGGCACGTTCGCTTGCGCTTGACGCCCGAGCTCCCATCTTGTGAGGTCGTCGTCGATCCCGATCGGTTTGCACAGGTCCTCGCAAATCTCATTTCGAATGCGGTGAAGTTCTCCCCCCGCGGCGCGGTCGTGGAGATCGGCGCGTCGCACGCCGACGACAAGGTCCGGGTGACCGTTCGCGATCATGGGCCCGGTGTTCCGGCGGCGTTCGGCCCACGGATGTTCCAGCGCTTCGCCCAGGCGGACACCTCGACGACGCGCTCGAAGGGCGGCACCGGCCTTGGCCTCAGCATCTCCAAGTCGATCGTCGAGAATATGCGCGGCACGATCGGCTTCGAGGCAGCTCCCGGCGGTGGCACGGTGTTCTTCGTCGATCTTCCCTACCTTCCATCCGTGATGGAGCCACCGACCTCGTCGCTGCCACGGGTGCTCGTCTGCGAGGATGACCCCGACGTGTATCGGATGGTCCGTCGTGCGCTTCGCCCCGTCGGCCTCGACATCGACGTCGCACCCACCGTGGAGCGAGCGCGACGCTTGCTCGACGCTCGCCGATACGTCGCCATGACGTTGGATCTCACGCTCGCCGACGGCGAGGCGACGGGCCTGGTCAGCCTCGTGCGCGCGAACCCGCTGATGCGCGAGCTGCCGATCATCGTGGTCACGGGATCGAGCGACGTGGTCGACCGAGCCGCGATCCTGGTCTCCGACGTGATCACCAAGCCGTTCGATGAAGACCGCCTGGTCCTCGCCGTTCGCCGCTCCGTCACGGGGTGCCAGACCGAGCATCCGCGGCTGCTTCATGTCGAGGACGATCCCGACCTCCGGCGGATCATCAAGAAGACGCTGCCGGCGGACTGGACGGTCGTCGGAGCGGCGAGCCTGGAAGCCGCCCGACGAGCGTTGACCGAGTCGACCTTCGACGTCGTGCTCCTCGACCTGAGCCTGCCGGACGGGCGGGGTGAGGACCTGTTCGGCCTGGTCGGGATGGCCCAGATCATCATCTTCTCGGCGGCCGACGCGAGCGCGGACCTGTCGCGCCGAGTGACCGCCGCGCTCGTCAAGACGCGGTCGAGCTCGCACGATCTGCGCGACGTGATCGTCTCCGTGATCGCACGGGCACGGTCGCAGGCGGTGCGCGCGTGACGACGCCGGATCTCGCACAGCAGCTCCTCGTTCTCCGGCAGGAGTTCGTGGCGAAGCTGCCCGCGAAGCTGAGCGCGCTGGAGGCGGCCGTGCGGGCCGCGATCCATGATCGGACCAAGCTCGCCGCGGCGACGATGCTGGCCCATCGGCTCCGCGGTTCGGCGGGCTCGTTCGGCCAGCCCGCCGTTGGCGTCGCGGTCGGACGGATCGAAGAGCTCCTCGAGCAGGCCGCCGCGGGTCTCGCGGGTCCGGGCCTCGAAGGCGATCTTCTCCGGTTCTTGGGGGAGGCGGCCTCCGCGATCGCGGCGGCGGTCGCGGCCGGCCCGATGCGGCCCCCCGAGGAGCCGCGATGAAGGTCTTGCTGGTCGACGACGAGGAGGACATCCGCAAGATCGGTCGCTTGAGCCTCGAAGCCGTGGGGCGATTCGAGACGCTGGTCGCGTCGAGCGCGCGCGAAGGCATCGAGCTCGCAGCCGCGGAGCTCCCGGACCTCATCCTGATGGACATGATGATGCCGAACATGGACGGCCTCGCCGCGCTCGCCGAGCTCCGTCAGCGCCCCGAGCTCTGTCATATCCCCGTGGTGTTCATGACGGCGAAGGTGCAGCCATCCGAGGTCGCGCACTACCTGCAGATGGGGGCCGCCGGCGTGATCCAGAAACCGTTCGATCCGATGACGCTGCCTGACGAGCTGCGGCGAATCGCGCAGGGGGCGTGATCGCAGATCTCGCTCACTCGGCGTCGGTCGTGGGGACGCCGTACTTGTCGAGCTTGCGGTACAGCGTTCGACGATCGAAGCCGAGCACCTTCGCGGCCTGGCGCTTGTTGCCGCCCACGGCCTCGAGCACGCGCAGGACGTAGCGCCGCTCCACCTCCTCCATCGTCAGCAGCTCCTCGGGATCCGACGCCGGCACCGTGAACTCGGCGGCTCGATGGTTGGCAACCTTGTCAGGAAGATCCGCGACCACGACCTCGTCCTGGCGAGCCAGCGCGACGACCCGCTCCATGCAGTTCCGCAGCTCGCGCACGTTTCCGGGCCACGAGTACGCGAGCAGCTTCGCTGCGGCCGGTGCCGAGATCCGCGACACGGCCTTGCCGGCCTCCGCCGCGAAGCGGTCGATGAAGTGCTGCGCGAGGATCAGGACGTCACGGCCGCGGGCGCGGAGCGGTGGGAGCTCGACGTGCAGGACGTTGACCCGGTAGTAGAGGTCCTCGCGGAACGTTCGCTCCTCGATCGCCGTCTCGAGATCACGGTTGGTCGCGACGATCAGCCGCGCATCGAACGGAA
>JAYVLW010000478.1:0-9723 GCA_043759315.1 Myxococcales bacterium | reverse complement strand
CGTCGCTACTGGCGCGAGGGGGCTGACGATCCACGCCAGCAGACTAGATCATCTTTGCTTACCAGCGCTTCCCTCGGGCCGCCCATAGTGCTAACCAGGCTCCCCAAAGGGACCCATGAGCAAGGAAGAGCTAGTACATCTCGACGGCGAGGTCATCTTGATCGCGAAGGGCGGTAACTTTCGCGTCAAGCTCGACAACGGCCACGAGGTGCTCGCGAAGCTGGCCGGTAAGGTCCGCCGCCACCGCATCCGCGTGGTGCTCGGCGACCGGGTCACCGTCGCCGTCTCGCCCTACGACCCGACCCGCGGGTTCATCGTCTATCGCCAACGCTAAGCGGAGCCACCGGCGGCGCGCCCCCACGGGGTGATGCTAACGTTCGCTCGATGGCTGACACGCCGCTGTACGTCGGAATCGATCTAGGCACGACGAACTCTGCGGCGGCCGTCTTCGACGGCGAACGCGTGAGCGTCATCCGCAACGCCCAGGGTGCCTCGGTCACCCCCTCGGTGGTGCGCCTCGACAAGGCCGGCCGGGTCACGGTCGGCACGCGCGCGCGCCGGTTCGTGGAGCAGGATCCCGCGAACACCGCCGCCGAGTTCAAGCGGCTGATGGGCACCGAAAAGGCGATCGAGTTCCCCGCCGCCGGGACCACGCGCAAGCCGGAGGAGCTCTCGGCGGAGGTGCTGAAGGCCCTCCGTCAGGACATCACCGATCAGCTCGGTGTCGCGATCGAGCGCGCGGTGATCTCGGTGCCCGCGCTGTTCGAGCTACCCCAGAGCGCTGCGACCTCCGAGGCCGCGCGTCTCGCCGGCTTCCAGCGGGTCGAGCTGCTGCAGGAGCCGATCGCCTCCGCCCTCGCCGCGGGCTGGCGCGCGGACGACGACGGCGCGGGGAGCTGGCTCGTGTTCGATCTCGGCGGCGGTACGTTCGACGCCTCGCTCCTCGAGACCCGCGATGGTCTGCTCCGCGTCGTCGGGCACGACGGCGACAACTTCCTCGGCGGTCGCGACTTCGACTGGGCGATCACCGAGCACCTCGCCTCGCGCCTGTCGGTGGTCCCGCGCCGCAACAACCCCGATCACGCCGGAGCGCTGCGCTCGCTGCGGCTCGCGGCCGAGGACGCGAAGATCGAGCTATCGCGTGGCGACAAGGCGCAGGTCACGCTCGCGCAGCCGCTCGTGATCGACGGGAAGGATGTCGACGTCGACCTCGAGCTGACCCGCTCCACCGTCGAGGCGCTGTGCACGCCGCTGGTCGATCGCGCCCTCGATGTCTGCGTCCGCCTCCTCGCGGCGAACGGCCTCGCCCCGGGTCGCATGGGAAAGCTCGTCCTCGTCGGGGGGCCCACGGTGATGCCGATGGTGCGCCAGCGCGTCGCCGCGCGGCTCGAGGCGCCGATCGCCGAGGGTCACGATCCGATGACCCTGGTGGCGCAGGGCGCCGCGCTGTACGCCGCGACCGCGGGCCTCGATGGCCGCGCCGCGTCGATCTCCGTGCCGTCGGGCCGCCAGGTGTGGCTGCAGTACCCGGCGGTGTCCGCCGACCTCACGCCGCACGTGATCGGCAAGTTCGTCGGCGATAGCCCGCCGGCCAAGGTCAAGCTCGTGCGCAGCGACGGCGCGTGGTCGAGCATCGAGGCGTCGGTCGCCAGCGACGGGACGTTCCTCACCAGCGTCACGTTGCTGCCGCGGCGTGCGTGCACGTTCGAGATCGAGGCGCGCTCCGAAGGCGGACAGATCATCGCGGTCACACCAGCGACGCTGACCATCGTCCAGGGGCTGACGATCGGTGATCCACCGCTGTCGCGCACGCTCGGCGTGGCGCTCGCGAACGGCCACGTCCAGGTCTATCTCGAGCGCGGCGCTCCCTTGCCCGCGCGCCGCACGTTCACGCACCACACCGTCGAGACCGTCGCGAAGGGCAGCTCCGAGTCGATCCTCCGGATCCCGATCGTCCAGGGCGAGATGGATCAGGCCGACCTGTGCCGGCTCGTCGGCACGCTCGACATCGGCGGCGACAGGGTCAAGGACACCGTGCCGACGGGCTCGGCGATCGAGGTCACGATCGAGCTCGATCGCGGCGGCCGGCTGTCCGCGCGCGCGCTGATCCCGGCCATCGGCCAGGTGTTCGAGCACGTCGCCCACCTGCTCGTCCCCGATGCGGCTCCCGAGGCGCTCGATTCCGCGCTGCGCGATCTGCGCCGCCAGCTCATGGACCTCCGCGCCGACGCGTTCCGCCACCAGCTCGGCCACGTCATCGAGAAGCTCGATCGCATCGAGGCACGGATGAGCGAGGCCGAGCGCGACATCGACGCCGCACACGGTGGAGACGCAGATGCTGCCCAGCGCGCACGCCGTGCGCTGCTCGATATCGACGGCACGATGGCCGATGCGGACCTCGCGAAGAAGTGGCCCGAGCTCGACAACGAGGCCCGCCGCGTCGCGATCTCGGCGTCGGCGACGGTCTCGAACCACGGGACCGATGCCGAGCGTAGCCTGCTGCAGGAGGTGCTCGCGGCGATGGACAAGGCGCGCAAGGACAAGGACGCGGCCGAGCTCGAGCGGCAGATGCGGCTCGCGTCGCGCCTCTCCGGCGCCGCGTTCAACCGCACCCCCGAGGCGTGGGAGCTCTACTTCGAGGACGCGGCCTCGGAGATCGGCCGCAGCACGGACATGCCGAGATCGAACAAGCTCGTCGCCGAGGGTAAGGCGGCGCTGACGCGCGGCGATACCACCGAGCTGCGTCGGGTGGTGAAGGCGCTGTGGGCGCTGCTCCCGGAGGACAGCGCGGCGCGCAAGAAGGCCTACGACTCCGGGGTGCGGTGAGATGCACGAGCTGAAGCTCGAGGACAATCCGTTCTTCGTCCTCGGCGTCGCCACCGACGCCAGCCGCATCGAGATCGAGCGCGAGGCGCAGAAGCTCCTCGGCATGCTCGAGCTCGGCTTCGTGGACGTTCAGACCTACCAGACGCCGGTCGGCCCGCGACCGCGCACCGCCGAGCTCGTGCGCGCCGCGGTGGCAGCGCTGCGAGATCCGTATCGCCGCCTGATCGCCGAGCTGTGGGCGCGCCACGCTCCCCCGCCCCGCCCCGCCGATCCGCCACCTCCGACGTCATCGACGGCGCGGCCCGGGCTGCGCCGCGCGCTCGGCTGGGGGCGCTGAGTGTTCGCCCTGCCGTTCGTGCTCCTGTTCCGCCTGCAGCGCCTCGCGGTCGATGCGCGCCGCAAGCGCCGCACGTGGCACCACCTGATGTGGACCGCCGTGTCGGCGCTGTGCACCGCGATCCTGATCATCGTGCTCGGTCTGTTCGTCGCGTTCTCGCTCTATCTCAAGCTGTGGATCCTCGCGGGAGTGATCACCGGCATCGCCCTCATCCCCCTGGTCTCGGCCTGGACGATCCGCCACGTGCTCGTGCGGCTCGGCGCGTACCGCCTCGCGTACTACACCGCGCTCGTCAGTCGTCCCGGCAAGGACCCCACCGCGTACGCGATGTGCGTCGCCGCGTGGGCGCTGGCGTACGACCGCACCGGCGCGGGCGAGGCGTGGGTCGCTTCGCGCCGCGATGCGCGGGTGCCGCTCGGCGACGCCGAGGTCATCACCACCGCCCTGATCGCGGCGGCGCGCGGCGACATCGACATCGCGCGCCCGCTGATGCGGTCGACGCTGCTGCTCGCCGAGGATCACCCGTTCATCCGCGAGCTCGCCGGCGAGTGGCTCGCGTGCGATGCGGCCGAGCGCGGCGCGTGGCGAGAGATCGCCGACGATAGCTACGCCGCCGCGTGGCCCCCGACCCCGCTGACCTACTTCCTCGAGGGCGTCGCCACCCGCAAGGTCGGCGCCGCCGGCGCGCCGAACGAGCTCGAGCTGTGGACACGCTGGATCGCCGCACCCCACCGCCGCCGCACACGCGCGCTCCGCGACGACGCCATCCCGCCCCCACCGGAGCAGGCGATGGGCTCGAGTGAGCCCGAGACCGAGCCGGTCGCGCCGCCGGAGAAGGCGCCCCTCCCGCGCGCGATCTCCGCGCACCTCGTGGTCGCGCACCGCGCGCAGCCCTCGCCGTTCGCCCTCGACGCCGCCGTGCGCGCGTGGGACGCCGCCCTGTCCGACGGCGCCACGCACACCTGGCTCGCGAAGCGCGCGCTCGAGCTCGATGCGCCGCTCGGCGCCGTCGATCGGGCGCTCCGCGAGGTGACGTTGATCGTCACCGATGACCTCGCGCGGATCGCCGACGCCGCTCGCCTCGCCTCGCCTGCCTCGCACGGCCCGATCGGAGATGCCCTCGGCCGCCGCCTCCGCCATGGTCGCCTCGATGCGCTCGAGGCCGGCTTCTCCGCGTGGGCCGCGCGCAAGGACGACCACACCCACAAGCGCAACCTCGGCGCGGCCCGCTCGCCGATCGACGAGTGGCGCGAGTTCATCGCCTTGCGGACCGCGTACACCGATGCCGTCACCGCCGGCGGTCTCGACCTCCGCCGCCTCGCGTTCCCCCACGCGTTCACCACGGGCAGCAACATGGCCGCCTGGCTGTGGAACTCGTTCCAGGAGTACTCGATGTCGCACGCGATCTCGAAGTGGCTGCTGGCCGAGGCCCTCGTCGTCGGCGACACCGAGGCGATCGAGCTCGGCCACCGCAACTGCGGCCTCCACGTGCGCACGCGCCTCAACGACGAGTAGGCACCGCGCTCCGGGCCTGTCGCGCAACGTACCGCGCGGAGCTGCTACCATCGCTTGGTGTTCCATCGTCGCTGCATCGCGGTGAGCGCGTGTGGACTCCTGTTCGCGCTCGCTGGGTGCGACCAGGTCTTCGGCCTCGACCCGATACCCGACGAGCCGGCTCGATTCCGGGATCTCGTGATCAACGAGGTCGCGAACGAGCTGGTGGTGGACGGCGAGGACGTGTTCTGGCTGACCGCGCACGAGATCCGCAGCTGCCAGCTCGCCGCCTGCAGCCCCCGAACCCTCCTCGCTGGCCTCGCCATGCCGGTCGCGCTTCGCGTCGTGGGCGATCAGGTCCAGTACGCCGAGGCCCTCGAGGTCTATCGCGTTCCCCGGATCGGTGGCGCGCAGTCGCTGGTCGTCCCCGCTACGGGGAACGGCCAGTCGATCACCTCGTTCCTTCAGCTCCAGAACCGTCTGTACTTCACGCACCACCGCATCAGCCGATGCAACTACGACCCGGCCGGGCTCTGCGCGGCAACCTCGGCGATGTTCGACGAGATCGTCGGCCCCATCGTGGCCGACCCCAGCCAGCGGATCTGGGGGGGCGGCACGAGTGCCGCCGGTCAATCGGGCGTGTACGTGATCACGGGCGCAGATCAGCTCCAGCTCGTCTCGACGTCGGCTGCCCCGGTGCGCGCGATCGCGGCGTCTGCCCCACGCGTGTTCGCCATCCAGACCACCGCCGCTGACGTCCTCGAGTGGCCCGCGACGGCCGCTCCGGGCACCCAGCCCACGGTGGCGATGTTCGTCACCGCACCATCCGCGCTCGCGGTGGATGCGTCCACGGTGTGGGCCGCATCCTCGGAAGGCGAGGTCTGGCGGCGTCGGCTGGGCGGTGGCCCCGAGGAGACGGTGTTGGTGTTGAAGGACAGCGTGGTGATTCGCGCGCTCGCGGTCGGCACCGACGAGGCAATCGTTGCCCTGGACGACCGGATCGCAGCGTTCGACGTGCCAGCGCTGTAGCAGCGACTACGGCGCGGACCAGTCACAACCGAGCTCGTCCTGCGTGATGTGGCAGCGCAGGCAGGTGCGGCGGTTGCCCTTGTCGAGCGCCTTGCATCGCGCGCTCCCGCGCCAGCCTTTCGGGTGCGGGGACGCGTTGAGCTTCCCGGGCTCGGCGGTGTGGCAGGTCAGGCAGTCCTCCTCGCGGTGACAAGAAGCACAGCTCGAGATGTTGCGGCGCGCCTCGGCGGCGTGACGGTTGGGGCCGATGCCAGCGGTCGCCCAGCCCGCGGGATGGAACGCGCCTCCGGGCTGCGTGGCATCGAACGCGCTCTCGGTGCGCGTGGCCATGCCGGTGCGCTCGTGACAGGCGACGCAGAACGATTGCGCGCGGTGACAGGCGGAGCAATCGGGCGTGCCGCGACGCGCCTCGACGCCGTGCGAGACGATGTAGTTGCCGGCATGGAACTCCATCGGCTTCGTGACGCCCTGGTGGCACGCGACGCACTCCGAGCGATCGTGGCAGGCCGTACAGGTGGCGCCGACCTGACGCGCCTCCTGCTTGTGATCCTTCGCGAAGCCCGGGCCGTGACCATCACCGAGCCCGGTGGTCAGCGGCACCAGGTTGCCATGCGCGAACTGGGTCTCGACGAGGCCGCCGAGCTTCGTCAGGTGGCAGTCCGCGCAGCGCCGTTCCTCGGTGCCGCGGTTGTGGCAGGTCAGGCACGACGCCATGGTCGGGAGCTGCTTGTCGGTCGCCATGTCGACCTTCGTCATGTCGCCGTGGCAGCTCTGGCACGGCGTCTTCGCGTGCGCGGCGTGATCGAACTTGAGCGGCGGTGGCGTGAGGTACACGCGCTCCACCGGCTGCCCAGGTACGAACGCTGGGTGGCACGCGATGCACGCGGCGGGTGGCGCGCCGGCGACGGACTTCGTCACGTCCGCGCGATCGATCGGGTGGCACGCGCGGCACGCGCTCTCCGTCGGGATCAGGTTGTCGACAGCGGAGCGCGAGGTGGTAGCGCTCGAGTGGCAGGTCGCGCACGTGGAGCCACGCGCCAGGTGTTTCGCGTGCGAGAACGCGAGCGGTAGGCGCTGCTCGGGATAGACCACCGGTGACCAGCCCGTGCCCTGCTCGGCGAGCACGGCGGTGCCCAGCCCGAGGGCGATCACGAGGAAGGGTAGTGCGCGCAGGTACTTCATGGCTCGGGTGCGAAGGCGAGATCGATGACGCCGATCATGCGGGTCGCGAGGCGGTAGAGGTCATCGTGGTCGGCCTGGGCGATGACGTGAAAGCCCACGGACTCGGCGATCCGCAGAGATCCCGAGAGCACGCCGGAGACCGTGACGAAGCGCGCGCGGTCATCGGGCCTCACGCCGAGCACCGCGGCTCGCCCGCGCAGCCACAGATCGTCGCGCGCACGCCATGCGACCTCGCCGGTGCCGCCGGCGCGCCGACCGCCATAGCCGTCGTCGTACAGGCCATCGACGCGCGCGCGCAGCCTCGCACCGAGCGCGCGCTCGACCCCAGCCTCACCGCCACCGGAGACCGATGATGCTCCGTCCTCGTGAGCATAACGACGGAGCCACGCGCTCGCGCGCATCCGGATCGGGCCCGCGAACTGATAGCCGAGCCGCACGTCCGTGGTCGGCTCGATCGAGAACACGTTGAAGATCGAATCGCCATCGAACGTGGGGAGGAAGTACTCCACCGAGGGCTCGAGCGCGTGCTTGCCGCGCTCGAACCGCACGCCCGCGTCCGCGCGATCGACCGCCGCATGGAGCAGCGAGTAGCGGAGGTTCGCGTACGGCCGGAGCAGCACCGGGCCCGCGGTCACCGCGCCGTGAACGCGCGCGTACAACCGCTCCTCGTTGACGCCCGAGGCCGGCGCCTGACCGACATCGTTCGGGTAGAGGCCCCGATCGACGTATGTGAACCTGCCGGGATCGTCGAACACGCCGACGGTCTCGGACCAGGTCCGGCGATAACCGATCTCGGCGCCGACGGTGCGCAGCCGCGAGGTCGCGAGCGCGACGCCGATCGAGGGCTGTCGCATCTCGCGCTGCGGGCACCGCTCGTAGTCGGTCGCGAGCTTGGAGCCGGTGACGATCCTGTCGCGATCGATCAGCTTCCAGGTGCCGCTGCCGGGCGTGGGGCCCTCGACGTACTCCTGGCAGCCCGCACCCGAGGTGCCATCGAGCTCGTACGCCGAGATACCGAGCGGGGACGCCGCGCGCACGCGCAGGCCCCCGGCTGCGCTGATCGCGAGCGGCAGCATCGGCAGCGCGTAGCTCGCGGTCACGCCATCGAGGCCCGACGAGCCCCAGCCATCATCGACGAGCACGCGCCCGAGCTTCACGGTCAACGCATCGTCGGCAAGCCCGTCGAGCGCCACGTAGCCGTAGAGCAGATCGAGGCCAGCGCTCGAGTCCGCGAGCTCGGGGATGACGTCGATCGCGTCGCGCCGCGTGGCCTGGGAGAGCTTGATCCGCCCGCTCGTGTACGTGCCGAAGTCGTGATCGACGCGGAGGTAGCTCTGCCACGAGATACGGAGGCCGCGCGGGGGGAGCCGCGCCTGCTTGCGATCCGCGGCGAGGCCGCCGATGTCGACGATGCGGAGGGCGAGCGTCTCGGTGTAGCGTCGACGGCCGAGGAACAGGTCCGGACCGATCAACCGGTACTGGCGCAGCTGATAGGCCTGGCCGATCGAGTGGGCGCGGACCCAGAACTCGTACGCGTAGGCGGGCCTCGATGACGCGGCGATCGCGAGCACGATCGCCGTGACGCACGCGCGCCGGAGCATCCCCGCGACGGTACCACGCGGCCGTCGGCTCACCGCTGGACGGTGACGGTATCGACGATGATGCGCCCGCCGCTGCCGAGCGCGGCAACGCCCCACGCTCCGCGCGCGACCGTGTTCACGTCACAGCTCGCCATCTCGACGTTCTCGCGCAGCAGTCGCGCGGTGGTCCCCGCGATCTCGAGGCTCACGGTCACGCCGAGGCCCGGGTCGAAGGGCTCGACGGTCTTTCCGCTGCACAACACGCGGACCTCGCCGCCGGCGCGCCGCACGATCCGCGCCTTCGCACCCTCGGCCAGCTCGCCGACGAGCACCTGCCCCGGGCTGATCTGATCCGCGAGCACGGCCACACCACCGAGCTGCACGCGCACCGTCGCACTGACCCTCCCGGTCGCGGTCCGCGGGCCACCGACGAGCGCGCGCGCCAGGTCACCCGTGCTCACCCGCAGCTGCCACGCCCCGGAGCGCAGGACGGTCGCCGGATCCGACGCCGTCAGGACCGTGGTCGTGTTGCCCGGAGAGACCGTGGTCGACCCGGCCGCAGGTCCATCGAGCGACTGCCGATACAGGTACGCGGACCGGCGCGCGGTCCCGCCGTCGAACACGAGCACGGTACCGTCGGCCAGGCGGATCAGCGTCGGCGCCACGAGCGGGCCCGGTCCCTTGGAGTCCGCGGGCAGCGGTGGGGTCTGCCAGCGGTCGAGCGTGGGATCGTAGAGCGCGACAGCGCCCGCGGGGTCACCTCCGAACGCGGCGACCCGCCCGTCCTCGAGAGTGACGAGGCGCGCGCCCGCGAGGGCCGGTGCGTCGGTGGTGACCACGGCGGCGGTGGCCCCCGGCGCGAGCACGGCCGCACGGCCATCGGCCGGATCTCCATCGGGCGCGAACGCGCTGACCAGCGCACCGCCGTCGAGCGCGGCGACCTGCGCTGACATGCCGCTCACGACCGCGACCTCGCCCTCCTGCGGCGAGATCAGATCCGCGCCTCCCGGATCCGCGCTGCCGACCGCCGTGCCACCGGCGATCACGAACCATGGCTTGCCGTCGTCGAGCACCCCGAGCTCGAAGGGCGTGGCACCGACGTGCGAGACGCGCAGCACGGGCCCGACGGCGCCGTTGGCGGCGAGCTTCGTCGCGTCGTAGATCACCGTGCTGTTCCGGACGAGGCCGGTGCACGCGCCGTTGGAGCTGTCCTCGCAGCCGCCGGCGAGCAGCAGCTGATTGCCGCCGAGAGCGATCGAGGTGTGAAACGCCCGC
>JAYVLW010000477.1:0-16275 GCA_043759315.1 Myxococcales bacterium | reverse complement strand
CACGACGACGTCGATCGGATCGCGAAGGCGCGCCGCGAGCCGCGCGACGTCGTCGAGTCGGGCCACGTCGCACAGCTCGATCGCAAGCCGTCCGCGACGCCCCGGGACGCTCTCGATCTCCGCCCGCGCCGCCTCCGCTCGCCCGCCATCGCGGCACACCATCGTGACCCGCGCACCGAGGTCGACGAGCGCTTCCGTCGCGGCGCGGCCGACCCCGCTATTCGCACCGGTGATGACGACGTGCCGGTCGTCGATCCGCCCGAGGTCCGTGAAGCCGCGCCGGCGGAGCCGTAGCCCCGGCGCCCCGAACGAGAGCGGCACGATCGGCGCGAGGACGCGATCGATCAGGCTCACGCGGCGGTCCGGACCGCCGCGATGATCTCGGCGGCGGTCGCGTTATCCCCGGGCCCCGACGAGACGTGGCGCCAGAGCACGCGGCCGTCTCGCGCGACCACGAGTACTCCGCCCTGCTGCAATGCACTCCCCTGCGTGCTGCCCTGGCGGAAGCCGCGACGCAACGCACCGACGGTGCGACTCAGCGCCCCGGGCGTCAACACCGTGCGCAGCCCGGACCGGAGCTCGACGGCACGGTACACGGCCAGCGATGGGTCCGTGTACAGCGGGCCGTCATAGCCCGTGGTCTCGCGAAACCCGGCGATGAACATCGGTGCACCATTGCCGATCACGTTCAGCGACAAGCCGGCGGCGCGCAGGCGCTCTATCTCGCGGTGCAACTGCACCACGTGCTCGCGGCAATGCAGTCAACCGAAGTGGCGGACGAACACCAGCACCGCCGGGCCCGTGCTCCACAGCGTATCGAGCCGGATCGACGTCCCGGTCTCGTCCAGGACGGTCATCGCGCTGATGTTGTCTGCTTGCTGCATGACCAATGGACCTTGGATGGTCCGCAGACTCAAACGTTACGCTCACTTCGGGAGGATCACCTTATCGATCACGTGGATCACGCCGTTGGTGGTCTCGATGTCGGCCTGCGTGACCTTCGCGTCGTTGATCATGACGGCGCCATCTTTCGCCGAGATCTTGATGCTCTGACCGTTCACGGTCTTCGCGGTCGTGAGCTTGGCGGCGTCGGCGGCCTTCACCTTGCCGGCGACGACATGATACGTGAGGATCGCGGTCAGCTTCTTCTTGTCCTTGAGCAAGGCTTCCACGGTGCCCTTGGGGAGCTTGGCGAATGCCTCGTCGGTCGGAGCGAACACGGTGAACGGCCCCTTGCCCTTGAGGGTCTCGACGAGGCCGGCCTCGGTGAGCGCCTTGGCGAGGGTCTTGAAGCTACCCGCCGCGACGGCGGTGTCGACGATGTCGGCCTTGGGCTCGGCGCGAGCAACGGGCACGATGGACAGCGAGAGGGCGACGGCGAGGATGGCGGTGCGAAGCATGGTGATTCCTTGAAAGTCAGCTCGGCGAAACTGCGAGCTGCCCGCGTTGGAAGCCGCCGCGTGCTTCGCGGTTACTCGCGATCTCGAGCTGTAACGGCGCTCGCATCGCGCACATCACATCGGCTCTGCCGGTCCCGCGGCACGCCATGACCCCAAAACCAAAACTGCCCCTCGTTGCCGTATCGGCGGAGATTCGCGATCGCATCAAGCGAGCGAAGCACCGCTTCCACGCCAACGACAACATCTCTGCGTTTCTCGGACCCGGCGATCTCGACGCGCTGCTCGAGGAGGTGGCGACCAAGATGGAAGGCGTGCTCGACAGCCTCGTCATCGACACCGAATCCGATCACAACACCCGTGACACCGCGCGACGCGTCGCGAAGATGTACCTCACCGAGGTCTTCCGCGGTCGCTACGTGCCCGCCCCTCCGGTGACCGAGTTCCCGAACGCCGCGTACCTCAACGAGCTCATGATCGTGGGACCGATCTCCGTGCGCAGCGCGTGCAGCCACCACTTCTGTCCGATCATGGGCCGGCTATGGATCGGCCTGATGCCGAACGAGCACTCGAACCTGATCGGCCTGTCCAAGTACGCGCGGCTCGCCGAGTGGATCATGTGCCGGCCGCAGATCCAGGAGGAGGCGATCATGCAGCTCGCCGAGATGCTGATGAACAAGGTCACGCCCGACGGCCTCGCCGTGGTGATGGAGGCAGATCACTTCTGCATGCACTGGCGTGGCGTCAAGGACACCAGCAGCAAGATGATCAACAGCGTCATGCGTGGCTCCTTTCTCAAGGACCCGGCGCTGCGCCGCGAGTTTCTCTCTCTCATCAACCTGAAGAACTGAGGCCGAGATGCTCGTTCGCTGTCTCTACGCCAGCCGCCCCGCGGTCCCGCTCACGCCCGACATCCTGGATTCCATCCTCGAGCAGTCGCGCAAGAACAACCCTCGGCTCGGCATCACCGGCATGCTGTGCATGAGCGACGATGTCTTCATCCAGGTCCTCGAAGGCGGCAGGGACCAGGTCTGCGACCTCTACAAGACCATCGTCACCGACATCCGCCATGGCAACGTCCGGATCCTCGTCTACGAGGAGATCACGGAGCGCCGCTTCGGTCACTGGACGATGGGCCACGTCAACATCGCCAAGATCAACGCGTCCCTGCTCCTCAAGTACTCCGAGAGGGCGGCGCTGAATCCGTTCGCCTGCTCGGGACGCGCGACCATGGCGCTCCTCGACGAGCTCGTTGCGACGGCTTCGATCGTCAATCGCGGAAGTTGAGCCCGGGTCAGAGACGTCCGGGACGCGCGTAGCGGAGCAGACAGCCCACGCCGCCGAGCTCCGAGAGCTGCTCGTGGTGGCCCACGCGTTCGAAGCCACAACCCGTGCGCTCGGCGAGCTGGACCAGGTGCTCGCGAAGATCGATGCCCGACAGGCTGCCGCCGCAATCGATGCACGTGTCCGAGAGCTGCTCCGGACCATTCGTCACCGTCTCGCAGACGGTGCAGATCCAGCCACGCCCGGGTGCGTACGAGCCGGTCATGACGAGCAGATCTGCCTGCCCCCGCTGGAGCGCCAGGATCGACGGCCCGGTCCCGACCTCCGCCATCGCACCTCGACGGACCTCGCGACACAGCGTGTCCGCCGCATCGAACGACTCCTGTTCCTCCTGGGCGATGAAGCTCGCCAGCGCGGCCTGTACGACGTCACCGGGGTCGGAGCCCGCCGATGCCGGGACGATGTCGATCAACTTGGCCCGTAGACGCTCCGGGAGCCGGTCGCGGATACGCGCCGCGAGCCGCGGAGATCCGGCGAGGATCAGGTGGGTGTGCCCATTTGCGGTCATCAGCCGATCGAGCAGATCGAGCTTCTCCTTGAGGAACCGATCCGCCCGGTCGCGGCGATGGTTCTGATAGTGCGCGCGACTCCACTGCCGGCGGACATCGTCGGGGACCGCCGGAGCTGCCGTCCAGATCTCGCGTGTCACGGCACCGAGGCTGACCTCGAGGATCCGCGCCGACGCCTCGGTGGAGATCACCACCACGAAGCGATGGAACGTATCCTTGAGCTCGACGAGTGGATAGATCACCGGCCCGGTGTCGAGCGCGAGCAACGTGGGAAGCGGAACGCGAAACTCGAGCGCACGGAAGTACGGATCCTCCCCACCGCGCGCGAACACGGCCATGCCTCGCGTCCGCGCGGACCGTTGCTCCAGTTGTGCGAAGATCCGAGCCATCGTGGCATCGAGCTCGGCTCGCTGGTTCGCTGGAAGCGTGGCGCGGACGGCACGAGCACGGCGCTCGAGCATTCCCCGCTGCACCAGCCCCTGATCAAACGTGATGTAGCAACTGACCATCGGCACCGCGGACGAGCCGAGGGTGGCGAGGGCACGGAGCTCCTTGCGCAGCTCGAGGAGATCGAGCGCATTCGTATCGACGAGCGCCTGCCCGGTTTCAGCCGACACGGCCGAGCTCCCCGTTGTTGCGCCCCTGAGGAAGACAGACCCGACGCGTGATCAGCATGAGCAAATGACCTCCACGTTCATCGGTAGGTCGCCCACGCCGGACAAACATCTACAGAAGTTGGTGGCAACACTTCACAAATCTCGAACCGCGGATGAGTTGTGGAGGCGAGCTTGATGACTACCGTGACGCCATGGCTGATGATCCGCGGGAAGGCGATCCGACCGTCGTGTCGAGCGACGATCCCAATAGCCTCGCCGAGCTCCTCCAGGAGCTGCGGATCCTGCTGCAGGGGACCCAGCTCCTCGCCGGCTTTCTCATCGTGCTGCCGTTCAGCGAGCGGTTCGCGAAGGTGGTGCAGACGGAGAAGTCCGTCTACCTGGCGACGTTCCTGTGCACGATCACCAGCCTGCTCCTCTTCAGCACGCCGGCGATCCACCACCGGCTGCAACGCCCGCTGGTCAACCGCATCCAGTTCAAGAACCTCGCGAGCCGGATGATGATCGCCGGTGCGGTTCCGCTGACGATCGCCCTCGTCCTGGCGACCCAGCTGGCAACGTCCGAGGTGCTCGGCGAGCGCAGCGCCACGGTCGTGGCCGGGTGCGTGGGGGCGTTCGCGCTGATCCTGTGGTGGATCGTCCCGTTCGTGGTCCGGAATCGCGCCCCGGCAAGCGGTCCGGCCGGAGCACCACGATCTCGGTGACGCAGGTGTGATCACCATTCGCTGTCGAACATACCGGCGTCGCCATCTCCGCCATCGTCGGCGCCGGAGACCTCCGTGTCGTCGGCCGGGCCGCTGGTGTCGACCGGGGTGTTCGAGGCATCGACCGTCTGAACCCCGGGCATCATCATCAACGATCCCAGCATCGCCATGCTCATCATCCCGGCCATCGGGCTCGGATAGTACGCATCGTGTGGATCGTAGTTCCGGTCGGTCGGGTGCTCCTCGGCGCGCCGACCGCGCCGACCGACCGGGACCACGACCCGCGATCCGGAGGTCGTGACCGCGGCGCGGGCCTCGGGCATCGCGCGTGCGATCGCGTCGCGCGTGCGGACCACGAAGCTGTCGAACGCCAGCTGCGCGAGCTCGACGAGGCGGCGGTCGCCAGCGAGCGGCTCCACGCGCGCGCGGTACGTCTCGGCGTCCTCGCCCGGCCGTGGCTCGAAGGCCTGGATCCGGCCCGAGACCACGACCCGCACGGCCGGCTCGGTCGCGAGATGCTCGGTCTGTGCCTGCACCTCCAGCACGAGGTGCAGGCCGGCCTCGGCGTGCTCGATGGCGACCCGGAGCAACCGGAACTCGCCGATCGCCGCATTGACGTCATGGAACGCGAGGAACAGGTCCCCGAGATCCTCCGGGCGCCGATCGCGGTCATGGAACACGACGAGATCGTCGATGACGAGCGAGACGGCGTTGGTCGCACCGAGATCGGTCAAGGCGGCTCGCACGGCGTCGACCACGGCGGCCGCCTCGAGCGAGGCGCGCATGCGCCCGGTGCGGAGGTCGGGTTCTCCGCCCAGGGCTTTTCGAATCCGCGCGAGGAGCCCCGGGCGGCTCAGAATCTCCTCGCCGGTGACCTCGACCGCGATCGTTCCATAGAGCTTCACGGGACGCCCCCTTCGGTGGTGGAGCTGTCTGCGCCGGACCACATCGTGGCGCGCTCCACGGCCACCACGATCGCGGCCGCGACGTCGCTTGCATCTTCCGCGTCGCGCTCGATCGTGACGAGAGCGCCGGTGTCGAGCCAGGCGCGGACGCGCACGCGGGGCCCTCGACGCGGGCAACTCACGAGCTGGACCACGACTCCGCGGACCCGGTCGTTACCAGCCAGCGCCGTGAAGGCCCGTGCACGGAGCTCGTCGGCTTGCCGAGCGCGTTTCGGATCCGGGTTCACTCGCGGAGCACCCGGTATGCCCGCGTTGATCGTCGCGACGATCCGCGCATTCCACATGGCCGCCTGGTCGGTCGTGGTCGGGGTGCACCAGTCGTCGTCATCCCCCTCGTTGTCCAGGCGAGACGCGGCGCGCGCATGCGCCTCCAGGAGGTCGAGATCCTCCCGGTCGGGCCAGCTGACGCCATGCCGGTGGTCGTTTACCGTCGGTGGTTGGAATCCAGTGGCGAGCTTCACGAGTCACCTCCGGATCTTGATGTAGGCATCCGCTGTGCGGACGATAGCGGAGAAGTTTGGTGGTCCGGCTTCGAGTTTTCGGAAGTGTGCTAGGACGTTCGCGAGGTGGACCGCATGGAATGGCTGAACTATCACCACCTGCTGTACTTCTGGATGGTCGCCCGCGAGGGAGGCCTCGCACCGGCGGGCAAGGTCCTACGCCTGTCCCAGTCCGCGCTGAGCGGTCAGATCAAGCGGCTCGAGGACACACTCGGACACGCGCTGTTCGAGCGCCGTGGCCGCAAGCTCGAGATGACCGAGGACGGCCGGGTCGTCTACAAGTACGCCGATCAGATCTTCGGGCTGGGCCGGGAGATGCTCGACACGATCCGGCAGCGGCCGACCGCGCGCGCGTTGCGGTTGACCGTGGGAATCTCGGACGTGATCCCCAAGCTGCTCGTGCGCAGACTGCTCGAGCCTGCATTTCGCCACGAGGGCGGCCTCGCGTTGACCTGCAAGGAGGATCGCTTCGAGCGGCTGCTGTCAGAGCTCGCCCTCGATGCCGTGGACGTGGTGATCGCAGATGCACCGGTGCCGCCGAATGCCAGCGTGCGTGCCTACAACCACTTGCTCGGAGATTCGACGGTCACGCTCCTCGCGCCGCCCGCGCTGGCACCGGCGATGCGCCGGTCATTCCCGGCCGGGCTCGATGGAGCCCGGCTGTTGCTGCCGCTCACCGGATGCACGCTCCGGCGGAGCCTGGACGCATGGTTTTCGGAATCGGAGATCCGTCCGCTGGTGGTCGCCGAAGCAGAGGACAGTGCCCTTCTCAAGGCGTTCGCCGCGGACGGCATGGGGGGCCTGTTCGTTCCGACGGTGATCGCGAAGACCGTCGCGCAGCGCTACGACCTGGTCCAGGTCGCGGAGGTCGACAGTATTCGCGAGCACTTCTACGCGATCTCTGCCGAACGACGCCTCGTGCACCCCGCCGTGCTCGCGATCCGGGCCGCGGCGCGTAACGACTTGTTCGCCTGAGCTCGCGCCGGATCACGGACGATGCCGTGGTCCGTCAGGGACTCGGGAGCAACACCTTGTCGATGACGTGGATGACGCCATTCGAGGTGAGGACGTCGGTGCCGACGATCTTCGAGACCCGGCTCCGCGCATCGGTGATCTGGAACGACGCGTTGACCGAGAGCGTACCGGTCTGCACCGTGGCGATCGGCGCGCCAACCGGAACGTCCACCTTGAACACCCGCGATGGAACCACGTGGTAGGTGAGGACCTTCGTGAGCAGCGGCTTGTTCGCGAGCAGTGCCTGCTTCGTCACCTGCAGCTCGTCCAGGAGTGCCACGAACGCGGCGTCGGTGGGAGCGAACACCGTGAACGGCCCCGGGCCGCTGAGGGTGGAGGCCAGGTCGGCGGCGACCACGGCCTCGACCAGCACCGTGAACTCCGCCGGATTCTTGGCGGCGAGGGCTTGCGCGGTCTGGACGATGTTCTTGTCGGCAGGGAGAATGACCTTGTCGATCAGGTGAACGATGCCGTTACTCGCCTCGATGTCCGTGGTGGTGATCTTCGCGAGCCGATTGCGCCCGTCGGTGATCATCGGTGGAGCCCCCGTATCGATCTTGAACACGCTGCCCTCGGCGCTCGTGATCGGCTTGCCGAACGGAATCCCGGCGGCGTCCACGGTGCTGGTGAGCACGTGGTACTTCAGCACGCTCCGCAACAGCGGCTTGTTGGCTGCCGTGAGGAGGTCGGCGCCGGTCGCGCCCGGGGTTCCGGTGAGCTCGACAGCCAGCGCGTCGAACGCGGCGTTACTCGGCGCGAACACGGTCAACGTGCCCGGGTTCGCGAGCAGGTCGACGAGGTCGCCGTTGTCGCTGGCGAAGTCGACCGCCGCGACGAGGGTCGACAGCGACGGCGTTGCCTTCGCGGTCTCGACGATCGAGCCCGGCGAGGGCGTCACCGGATCGTCGTCGCCACATCCAGAGACGAGGGTTGCGAAGCCGAGGAGAGAGAGTGCGGTGAGGCGCATGAGCTAGTCCTTGGTAGGTTGGTTGGTTACGGTTCGAGTCGGTTGGACGACGGGACGAGCCGTTGGTTACGTCTGCAAAACGGTCAACGTGCGATCGGTGACACGCCGACCGTTTTGGCGGCGCCGCGCGTGCTGAGAAGCGACGCGACCACGCCGGCCCCGATGATCATCGCGATCACGCCGAGCATGTAGAAGTTGAAGTGCTCGCCGAGCCACGCCTTCAGATAGGTGTGCGTCATCATCTTGATCCCGATCACCATCAGCACCACGGACAGCGACACCTTGAGATAGCGGAACCGGTCGATCATGCCGGCCAGCGCGAAGTACAGGCTGCGCAGGCCAAGGATCGCGAACACGTTGCTGGTGAACACGAGGAACGGGTCCGTCGTGATCGCGAAGATCGCGGGAATCGAGTCGACGGCGAAGATCACGTCGGTGAACTCGACGAGCACGAGCGCGAGGAACAGCGGCGTGACGAGGAGGGCTCCGCGCCGCGCGGTCTCGACCACGCGATCGGTCTCGATCGGCGCCCCGGGGATCGCCGGCGCGTGGCTGGCGGCGGAGCCTGCGCGCACCACGAAACGCTCTCCATGGTAGCGCTCCGTCACCGGGAACATCCGACGGACCGCGCGGACGATGACATTCTTGTTCAGGTCGCCGTCACCGCTGGGCACGAGGAGCATCTTGACCCCCGTCACGATCAGGAAGCCGCCGAACACATAAATGATCCAGCTGAACCGCGCGATCAGCGCCGCCCCCACGGCGATCATCAGACCGCGCAGGATCAGCGCACCGACGATGCCCCAGAACAGCACGCGATGCTGGTACATCGCGGGCACCCCCAGGAACCCGAAGATCATCGCGATCACGAAGATGTTGTCGACGGCGAGGGACTTCTCCACGACGAACCCGGTGAGGTACTTGATGGCCGCCGAGCCACCGTCGTTGTAGATCGCACCTCCATCGCTGCTGCCCGGCACCAGCGTCATCGCGTCAAGCCCGGTGCCGAGCCCGAACCACCGGTGCTCGTAGCCAAAGTAGATGAACACCGTGAACAACAGGCCGAGGCTGATCCACACCGCGGACCAGCCGAGCGCCTCCTTGACCCGCACGACGTGTGCGGTGCGATGGAACACCCCGAGATCGAGCGCGAGCAAGATCAGGATGAACAGTACGAATCCGGCGTAGAGGAGCTCCATGGTCAGGTCGCGAGTGCGGGGACGAAGATCCGACCGCGAGCGAGCGAGCGGGCGACCGCGCGACCTGCCCGCTCCGCCGCAACGGAGAACGTGGAGAGCGTATCGATGCCGGTCTGCTCGATCACGATGTCGCGCGACAGCCCGCGGACGCGGATCCGACACTGCTTGTCAGCGCCGCCCTTCGGGCCGTTGACGTCCACGATCGTGACGTCGATCGCGCGGACCGCCGCGATCAGCCGACCGAGCGCGAAGTCGAGGCGACGCTGCATCTGGTCGCGGAGCTCGGGGGTGAGGACGATGTGGCGAGTGCGGAAACTGAGCTTCATGACGTTCTCCTTTCCATGCAGGTAAGGCGTCGAGGAGCTCGTGTCTTTCCCCACGTTTGGCAGGTTCGCTCCGGCTTTTTGGAAGCTTCCAGCGGCGTAACGAATCGTGGCCACCTGGCTCTAAGTTGGGTGCGTCGAATCATCCCCTTCGTCCTCCAGCTCACGGTGGCGGTCGCTGCCGCTGGCGTGGTGCAGGCACAGCCCGCGGACCTTGACGAGCCGTCCCCGCGCGACCAGGCCGCGCTGCGCGGCACGGTTCTCGACCAGGCGACCGGCGCGCCGGTGGCGGGAGCGATCGTCGCGACCGGCAGCCTCGAGACCCTCACCGGCGGCGATGGATCGTTCGAGCTCGCCGGTGCACCCTCCGGCTGGATCGACCTGGTGGTCGTCGCCGATGGCTTCGAGCCGCTCGTCCAGCGTGCGCGCCGTGGCCTGCCACTCCGGTTGCTCGTCACCGCGAGTGGCGAGCTCGGTGGCTCGGAGCTGATCACGATCGAGGAGAAGCGCAAGCTCGATGGCCAGGCCGCGAGCTACGACGTCGGGCGCGATGTGGTCCGCACCCTGCCCGGCTCCGGCAACGACGCCCTCAAGAGCCTGCAGAGCCTCCCCGGCGCCGCGCGCGTCCCGTTCGGGCTCGGTGGCCTCGTGCTCCGCGGGTTCGCGCCGCGCGACACCAACGTCTTCCTCGACGGCATCGAGGTCCCGATCCTCTATCACTTCGGCGGTCTCGCCTCGTTCTTCCCGAGCACGATGATCGATTCGATGGAGCTCGTGTCGAGTGGCTACGGGTCCCGATACGGCCGCGGCCAGGGCGGCATCGTCGACATCCGCTCGCGTCCTGGACGCACCGATCGGTGGGCGGTGGGCAGCGAGGTCAGCCTCCTCGACGCAAGCGTTCGGGCCGAAGGACCCGCGCGCGGAGGCAACGTCTCGATCGGCATCCGGCGCAGCTTCGTCGACGCCGTGCTCGCCGCCGTGCCGACCAGCGACCTCACGCTCGCACCACGCTACCTCGACGCGCAGCTGCGCTGGCAGTCACGCTCGGGCAACCTGACGGCGCTCCTGTTCGGCGCCGACGACGGGATCAACCTGGGCACGTCGAGCAACACGCTCGACGCACGGCAGTCGTTCGTCCGTGCCGGCCTGCGCTACACCGAGCGCCGCGGCGACCTGCAGCTCTCGGTGGTGCCGTGGCTCGGCTTCGATCGCAACGCGATCGTGACCGACGAGAACCAGGTGATCCGCAGCAACGTCACCGCGGCGACCCGTGCCACCGTCCAGCGCGACGTGCAGCATGGCTTCATCGCGGCTGGCCTGGACGTCCAGAGCAATCGCTACGGGTACACGCTCGACACCGATCCGCCGGCGCTGCCGACCGGGACGATGCCTGGTCCCGCGCGCGTCGAGGGCGTCCGATGGGCCTCCGACCTCGGTGTGTGGACCGAGCTCTTGCACCGCTTCGCCGGCGACAAGCTCGCGATCCAGCCCGGCCTGCGCGCCGAGCGGTTCGGGTTGACCCAGGAGTGGGTGCTCGATCCGCGGATCACGTTCCGCCAGCAGGCCACCGCGAACGTCGCGTTCACCCAGTCATTCGGGCGCTATCACCAACCCGCGCTCGCGACCGCGATCGACTACCAGCTTCCCGGAGAGCCGTTCCGCGCGTCGCGGGCCTGGCAGGCGAGCGCGGGTGTCAACGTCGTGTCGCGCATGCTCGGAGGCGATGTCACCGCGAACGCTTTCGGCGCCACGCTCCGGGACCTACCAGTCGACGTGGTGTCGGGCGCGACCCCGATCGCGGCGCCGGGCAGCGCGGCCGCCGGTGGCGCTGCCGCGGCCAGTCGCCAGTTCACCGAGGAGCAGTTCGGGAGCTACAGCTATCAAGCCAACCGAGGCCGGGGCCGCACCTTTGGCGTCGAGACGATGATCCGGCGCCGCGTGGGGTGGATCCAGGGCTGGCTCGCGTACACGTTCTCGCGCTCGGATCGTCAAGGCGATCCGTGGTCACTCGATCGCTATGCCCCCTACGTCCTCGATCAACCTCACGTGCTGACCGCGCTCGCGACCGCTCCTCTCGGTGCGCGGTGGAGGATCGGCGCACGGTTTCGCTACGCGAGCGGCAACCCGATCACCCCGACCGTCGGCTCGTACATCGACACCAGCGAACAGAAGTACGTCCCGATCTCGGGCCGTGTGCTGTCGGAGCGGCTGCCAGCGTTCGCCCAGCTCGATGTTCGGGTCGACCGCTCGTGGGTGCGCCCGTGGGGGACACTCAAGCTCTTCCTCGACGTGCAGAACGTGACGAACCGGGTCAACCCCGAGGGTGTTTCATACAACTTCGACTACACGTCGAAGCAGTACACGCGCGGCCTGCCCCTGTTCCCGTCGATCGGCCTGGAGTACGTGCCATGACGAAGATCGCGCTCTGCCTCCTCGCCGTGCTCGTGGCCTGTGCCGACGACGGCGTGGATCCGATCACGAAGATCACCGCCCCCCGCGTGCTCGCGATCACCACCGAACCGTCGGCGCTGCCGCTCGACGGTGAGCTCGAGCTGACGGCGCTGATCGTCGACCCGGAGGGGCCGCGGCTCGGTGACGCCGTGCGGATGCGGGCGTGTGCACCATGGAAGTTCATCGCCGATCCCGCGCGCGACTGCATCGGCGACGACGCGCTGCCTCTCGAGCGCGACGACACGGGCCGCATCGCCACCACGGCAGCCATGCTCGCCGCGGCGTTCCCGTCGCCATCCGGCGTGCCCGCGCCACCCGACCCCTGGCGCGCCGCCCTCGCAGCCGGCCTCGAGCTCCGGATCCCGATCATCGCGGAGATCGACGTCGACGGGCGGACCCTCGTCGCACGACGGGACATCGACGTGGTGGAGACGACCACCCCGCGCCAGAACCCTCGCCTCGTCGAGATCCGGTTCGACGGGGTCGCGACGCAGACCTTGCGCGCCGGACAGCGGTACACCCTGACCGCGACGGTCGACCCGGCGAGCCTCGACGAGCTCGAACAGGTCACCTGCAACTTCTTCAGCCCGACCGGCGAGCTCGCGAAGCCCGAGGTCGACATCGAAGATCCCACCGCAGATTCTGAAACTGCACCCAACGCGTATACCGCCGGGGAACCGGGCATCACCTGGTTGTTCGTCGTTGCCACCGACGATACCGGCGGCATGAGCGCCGCCTCGATCCGACTCACGATCGAGTGAGCGCGCCGTGGTTCTCCCGAGGGCGCGAGCGTACGGAATCAATGCTACTTCTTGGCCTTCGCGCGGAGCTCGTCGCGGTACTTCACGACCATCGCGAGCTCCTCGGCCGAGAACAGCTTGCCGGTCATCTCGGCCTGGACCTCGGTGCCGAGCTTGGTCAGCTCCTGGACCATCGCGTCGGGAACATCGACGACCTGGATGCCCTTCTTGATCAGGGTCTTCTTCGAGTCCTCGTTGGCCTTGCGGATCACCGCGCGCGCCTTCTTCTGGTTCGCCTTCGCGATCGCGTCGATCGACGCGCGATCCTCGGCGGAGATCTTCTCCACCACGTCGTTCGACATCACGGTCGCGCCGATCGCGTAGACCAGCGGGCGCGCGCTCATGAACTTCACCTTCGTGTGCCACTGCAGCGCGATCGCGCCAAGCGGGGAGTTGAGGCACGCGTCGATCCGCCCCGAGGTCAGCGCCGGGCCGACCTCGGCCACGCCGAGCGCGACGCCGTCGAGCCCGAGCTTGTCGACGACGCTCGATCCCATGAGGTCCGCGCCGACGGTGCACAGCTTCACCTTCCGGAGATCAGCGAGAGACGCGATCTTCGACTTCGACATCAGGTGGATCCAGCCGATCTCGCCGCGCTCGGCGAGCCGGTAGCCCTTGGCCTCGAACTTCTTCTGGAAGTAGGGCCACATCTTGCCGGCCACGTAATCGACCTCGTCGATCGTCTCGAACAGCATCGGTAGCTCGAGCACGCGGATCGACGGCTCGATCATCGAGAGCCCGACGGCCGAGATGGCCGCGCCATCGATCTGACCGAGGTTGATCTTGCGGATGAAGTCGCGCTCGTCGCCCAGTTGCCCGCCCGGGAAGTACTTGATCTTCACGCGGCCTTGCGTCTTCTCGGCGATCTCCGCCGCCGCCTTCTCGAGGATGTCCATCCACGGTGTGCCGGCGGGGGCGAGCGTCGCGACGCGGATCTCGAGGTTCTCGGCCCGAGCCGACGACGTGACGACCATGAGTCCGACGAGCAGGGCGAGCAGCTTCATAGCGCGCCGAGGCTAGCCGGATTCACCGTCAGGGCGTGTACGGATTTGTATCAAACGCGCGAATCCCTGACCGCTGCTTCCCGATCAGGTCTCGACGCGCGGCCCGGCCTCATCGACACTTCGAGAAGATCGATGTGTTCGCTGGGAACTATCGGAGTGACCCAAGCGTGGGTCTGGCGCAAGCTGCGCTGCGTCGGGCCCGAGCTGATTCCCTGTGGAGCTACTCCTCGCCTTCTTCCTGTTCGGTGTCATCGCTCGGGCGCTGCGGTCGGAGTTGGCGTTCCCGCCCGCACTGCACGATGCGCTGGGCATCGTCCTCCTCCTGACGATCGGCCTCAAAGGCGGCGTCGAGCTCGCTGCGCAGTCGCTTTCCGCGGTCTGGCTGCCTGCGCTGTGCGTGGTCGCCATGGGGTGTATCCTCACCGTGATCGGATATCTGGCGCTCTCTCGATGGGTGGGACTCTCCCGGGTGGACGCCGCCGCCGTCGCTGCGCACTACGGCTCGGTCAGCGTCGGCACCTTCGCTGTCGCGAGTGCAACTCTCGCCGCGCAGGGCGTCGCCTTCGAACCCTCGTTCTCGCTGTTCGTGGTCTTGCTCGAGGCCCCCGCGATCTTCATCGGGGTCGCGTTGGCGCGGCTCGGACCAGCGTCGGGAGCGAGGTCGGGCTTCGGTGCGGTGGCTCACGAGATCCTGTGCGGGAAGAGCCTGGCCCTGCTCGTCGGGGGACTCGCGATCGGCTGGGCATACGGGGCCGATGGCATCGCCCCGATCGCGCCCGTGTTCTTCGGCGGCTTCAAGGGAGTGCTCGCGCTGTTCTTGCTCGACATGGGGCTCGTGTGCGGCGACCGGTTGTCGTCGTTGCGCCGTCACGGCGCGCGTCTGGTGGTGTTCGCGATCGCGATGCCCTTGTTCGCGGCCGGGATCGGAATGGCGCTGGGCAGGTTGCTGGGCTTCTCGATCGGTGGGATGGCGATGCTCGCCACACTCGCCGCGAGCGCCTCGTACATCGCCGCACCGGCCGCGATCCGGATCGCGGTTCCGGAAGCGAACCCGACGCTCTCGCTCACGGCTGCCCTCGGCATCACGTTCCCGTTCAACATCGCGATCGGGATCCCGCTCTACCTCGAGCTCGCGAGGCAGCTGTCATGATGGATCGTGCGACCAACGTCGTGGTGACGATCATCGCCGAGCAATCCCTCGAGCCGCTGCTCGTAAGCGACCTCGAACGGCTCGGCGTCGCTGGCTATACGATCACGGATGCGCGCGGGCGCGGGCACCGTGGCGTTCGTCGCAGTAGCAGCGCGGAGGGTGCGAACATTCGCTGCGAGGTCGTCTGCAAGCGGGGGATGGCGGCGAGCATCCTCGATCACCTCGAGCTCACATACCGCGAGCACTTCGCGATGATCAGCTTCGTGACGGAGATCGTGATACTGCACCCGAGAGATCGTTGACCCAGGCGGGCGACGGTCTCGTGGTAGTCCCGACTCCCGCACCGGGGTTCCGGCTGGTCAGAGGGTGCTACCTCCCGATCGCGCGAAAGAACTCGGTGATGTAGAAGGCGCGCGGATCGCGGGGATCGGCTGCGAGCCCGACCGCGCCGTGATCGACCCTGGGGGCGAGCAGGTTGTCGCGGTGGCCCGGGCTCTCCATGAACGCGAGGTGGACCTCGGCCGGCCCCCACGCATGTCCCACGTTCTCGTGGGTCTCTTCGGAGGAGGGACCAGGGAAGGCCTCGGCGAGCCGTTGCGGATACGTCTCGCCGCGCGGCCCGAGGTGCCCCACGTACGCGTGCCGGGCCATGTCCTCGGCATGAGCGCGGGCGAAGCTGTGGGCCACCTCGTTCCAGGCCAGCGCGGGGAGCCCTCGGACCACACGCTCGCGGTTGATCAGCTCGAACACGCGCTGCTCGATCTCGATGCGGGTGTGCGCTGGTGGGCCGAAGTCGCTCACGGCCTCGTCGGCGGAGGGGGCGACCTGGGGCGAGCACGCATCGATGATCGAGGCGACCACTCGCTCGCCGCGGTGGAGCTCGATCGCGGCAGGGTGGGTGCAGTCGAGCTCGATGGTCAGCGCATCATCGTGGCGGACCGCATCGATCCGGTGCGAGCCGTTCGGTGTCACGGCGAACGCGAAGATGGTGCCCGGTGGCAGCGACACCGTGACCCGCGCATTGGCGTTGTCGCGCGCGACTTCGTGATGAGGATTGGGTGGCGGCATCGCGATCACCGCGCCGACCCGGTCGTGCGGTCCGGTCACGCGGGCGCGACCGATCGCATCGGCACCGATCTCACCCGCCAGCTCGGCCAGGCCTGCAGCGAGCTGGTCGTCGATCTCGGCGTCGCTTCCGCGTGCCACGAGCACGTGGGGCCACATCCCGGTGCCGAGCTTCGCCGTCAGGGCGTCCTTGAGCTCGCGCGCCGAGATCACGTAGTCCGTGCTGGCCGACCGCGCGACGACTCGCGCGACTTGATCCAGCGCATCGC
>JAYVLW010000476.1:0-2580 GCA_043759315.1 Myxococcales bacterium | reverse complement strand
ATGCTCAGCGAGCGCCAGCGCGCGACCTTCGACGAGACGCTCGACGTCGACCTCATGTGCGTGGACGACGACCAGCATCGGTATCGGCTGAACGTCGGCTACGCGAACGGCACCATCGGCGCGGTGGTGCGGCTGCTCCCGAGGCGACCGCTACCGCTGGAGCAGCTCAAGTTGCCGCCGCTCGTGGAGGCGATGACGCATCGCGGCAAGGGACTCGTGCTCATCACCGGCAGCACGAGCCAGGGGAAGACCACCACCATGGCGAGCATGGTGGACGCGATCAACCGACACAGCCGCAAGCATATCGTCACGATCGAGGACCCGATCGAGTACCTGCACCCGCAGGGACAGTCGCTCATCCGCCAGCGCGAGGTGGGGCGCGACACGGCGACGTTCACCTCCGGTCTGCGAGCGGCGCTGCGCCAGGATCCCGACGTGGTGCTCATCGGTGAGATGCGCGACTACGACACGATCGAAATCGCGCTGCGCGCGGCGTCGTCGGGGATCCTCGTGATCTCGACCGTACACATCGCCTCGGTCGAACGACTGATGGATCGACTTCTGTCATATGCGCCGCCGGGGCGCGAACTGCTCGTCCGCACCATGGCCTCGGAGGCGTTGCAGCTCATCGTGCATCAGGAGTTGCTGCCGACGGTGGACGGCGGCAAGCGTGTCGCCGCGGAGGTGGTGCTCGGCACGCGCGCCGTGCGGAACATGCTCAAGGCCGGCTCGGACACACAGCTGCGGTCGGCGATCCTGTCGGGTCGCGACGTCGGGATGGTGACGATGCAAGCGTCGGCGGACGCACTGCTCGAGGAAGGCGCGATCAGCGAAGAGGTTCGCGACGCCGTGATGAAGAACTATGTCGTCTCTTCCTGAACTCCCCGACGACTCCGACTTCCGCGAGCGACTCTCGCGGACGCTCGATGCCGAGTACGAACTCGGGGAGCTCGTCGGGCAGGGGGGGTTCGGTCGCGTCTATGCCGGTCGGCACCGACGCTTGGACCGGCGCGTGGCGATCAAGGTCATCCGCCCCGATCTCGCCGGCGCGACCGCGTTCGTCGACCGTTTCCGCCGCGAGGGGATCGCGCTCGCGCGGCTGCGACATCCCGCCGTGGTCCCGATCTTCGAGATCCGCGAGCAGGACGGTCTGATCTTCTACGCGATGCCGTTCATCGAGGGACCGACGCTCGCCGCGAAGCTCGACCAACGCGGTCCGCTCCCGCCCAAGGTGGCGCATCGCATCTTCTCCGAGCTCTGCGAGGCCGTGCAGGCGACCCATCGCGCAGGGATCCTCCACCGCGACATCAAGCCGTCGAACGTGATCCTCGAGGGGCCGCACGAGAACGTGTTGCTCACCGACTTCGGGATCGCGCGGGTATCGGGTGAAGCGGAACTCACCGAGAACGGCGTGATGATCGGCACGCCGACGTACATGGCACCGGAGCAGATGGTGAGTGGACTCGCCGACGAGCGTTCCGACATCTACTCGCTCGGCGTCGTCGCCTATCACCTGCTCACGGGTCGGCCACCCTTCCAGGGCAAGTCGTCGAGCGAGGTGATGGTGATGCACGCGACGATGGCGCCGCGCCCCATCCGTTCGATCAATCCGTCGGTGCCGATGGCACTCGCCGACGCGGTGGACCGGTGCCTCGAGAAGGATCCCTCCGATCGGTTCGAATCGGTGCTCGAACTCTGGGAACAGATCCAGCGCGTGACCTTCTTCCAGGAGCGGGGCGAGGTCGCGTTCGACGAGCCGCCGATCGTCGGACGAAACACGTACGTCTGCGCGCTCGTCGCGACGGTCTCGGCACTACTCGCCTGGCGGGGCGTCGCGTGGGTCGCGGAGTTGCGGCCATGGCAGCTCTGGTCGGTGAGCGGCGGATTCGTGCTCCTCTCGGTGTTCAGTTCGCCTCGGCTCGCCCTCGAGTGGCACCGGTGGCGTCGTCGCGCCGGGCGGGCCGTCGCGCCCTGACCGGGACGCGACGGCCGGGTCGTGCTAGTGCCGGTCGCGCGAGATCGAGTAGACGTATGCCGCGACGGCCTTCACCTGATCGTCATTGAGGTTCATCGGTCCACCGCGCGGGTTCATCGGGAAGCGCCGCGTCGCGTCCTTGAGTGCGGAGCGGGGAACGCCCGTGGTGATGGTCGACACGATCTCTTCGTACTTGCCCGCGCTGTGCAGCCACGGACCCGCGACCAGACTCGGGCCGTTCTGTGCGCCGACGCCCTTCTGGCCGTGGCAGCGCTGGCAGCCGCCGGAGTTGAAGAGCGAGTCACCCAGCGCGATGCTCGCTGGCGTCACGCCCGCGGGCATGACCGGACCCTTGGGGACGGGGGCGGCCGCGACGACAGGCGTGGACTTGGAGCAGCCGGCGACGAGTAGCACAGCGAGCAGCGGGGCGGCGACGAGCGATCGGCGCATGACTGAGGCCTCAACGGGTTGGAGTGTGGGAACTACGTTCGGGACGGTGCGAGCGTTGCCGAGATGAAGTTGGCACGGCGAGACGGGGCCGGCGAGGTGCACTTCTCGGGTTGAAGGTGCGCGGCTACGCAGGCCTCCGCGCGCGCTGCGCGAAG
>JAYVLW010000475.1:0-4998 GCA_043759315.1 Myxococcales bacterium | reverse complement strand
CCTGGACGCCCTTCTTCTGTTCCAGCGTCACCAGAGGCTTGAAGCGGGCCGTCGAGGCGTCGGGGCAGCCGTCCTCGTCCTCGAAACCATTGTACGTCTCGGGCTGGTCCGGACACTTGTCGAGCTCGTTGGGGATGCCGTCACCGTCGCGATCCGGAGACGGACAGCCGTTGAGCTTCGGTTCCGGGTTGGGCTCTCCCTTCACGTCCGGACACGCGTCCTCCTTGTCCATGATGCCGTCCTGATCGTTGTCCGGATCCGGGCATCCGTCGTCGTCCTCGAACCCGTCGAAGTCCTCGGGTTGAGTCGGGCACTTGTCGGCGGCGCCGCTGATGCCGTCTCCGTCCGGATCCTTGTCCGGGCACCCGTGCTTCTTCCGGTCGGCGTTCGGAGGGCCCTTCTCGTTCGGGCACGCGTCGTCGACGTCAAGGACGCCGTCCTGATCGTTGTCGGGATCGGGGCAGCCGTCGTCGTCCTCGAAGCCGTCCTTGTCCTCGGGGTCGGCCGGGCACGCGTCGATCTTGTCGGCGATGCCGTCCTTGTCGTTGTCGAGCTCGGGGCAGCCGTCGTCGTCCTCGAAGCCGTCGCGGTCCTCGGGATCGAGCGGGCAGCGGTCGATCTTGTCAGCGATCCCGTCGGAGTCGTTGTCATCCTCGGGGCAGCCATCGTCGTCCTGGTAGCCGTCCATGTCCTCGGGGACACGCGGGCACTTGTCGACGTCGTCGAGGATGCCGTCGCCGTCGATATCGCCCGGGCCCTTCTTCGGGGCCTTGTCGGTGCACTTGTCCTTCGGCGACTTCTCGATCGCGGCCTTCGCGTTCGTCTCGGCGATGCCCGCGAGCCGGCGCGCGTCGTGGTAGTTGCCCTCGTCGAGCTCGTGCTGGGCGAAGTCGTTGTTCGACTCGGCCATCGCCAGCTCGACGGGCGCGCAGCGCTGCGCGCCGTTATCGCGGGCGGTGACGATCAGGCCGTCAGTGGTCCCGGTCTGGCTGCGGATCTGCGAGCCGGCGCACGCGCCGAGCATCGCGAGGAGGACCAGGGCGCGGATCACGGGGTCTCCTTCGCCGGGGCGACGCCGCCGGAGTCCGGCGCGTCCTTCGCCGGGGCGAGGGTCTTCCCGGGCTCGAGCGGTCGCTTCGAAGGATCCTTGGCCGCCGCGGCCGCCTCGACGATCGCCTTGTCGGCGGCCTCGCTCGCCAGCCGGCCGAACCGGTTCGCGCCCTGGAAGTCGGCGTGGGCGGCGAGCACCTTCGCCTGGTGGAAGTACTGGGTGGCGCGCGTCCAGTAGTACGGCGCGTACTTGTCGGCCTGGGCGGCGCGCGCCGCATCGACGGAGTCGGACGCCTTGCGCGTGACCTCGTTGACGTACGCGATCGGGCCGCACGCCCCCAGCGCGAGGCCAGACAGGACGACAAGCACGAGGCCAGGGCGGCGCGACATCGTCATGAGCTTATCACCGGGCACGCACGCGACGGCCATCGCTCCGAAGCTCGATCGCGACGTAAATCGCCGATCCGATCAGCGCGAGAAGGGACACGACGAACGCCCAGCCGAGCTGGACATTGAACAGCGAGACACCCTTGTTCCCCTGAAAGCCGGCGAAGTCGGCGGCGGTGCCGATCCGCTTGATGCTCGCGACCACGAGGACCAGCAGCGCCAGGGCGAGGGCGCCGCCGATGTAGAGCACGGCGGCCATGAACCCGCGCCGGAGCAGGACCGCCGCGAGGTACCAGCCGCCGATCACGAGCACCGCGTGGCCGACCATCAGCGGCAGAACGGCGACGCCGGCGAGCTTCTTCGGGTCGAACCAGTACATCCAGCTCCACGCCGGGTGGACGGCGTAGAAGTAGAGCGCGATCGGCGCGACCACCGTGAACGCGTGGAGCGCCACGAGCTGGAACGCCGGGGCGACGAACGGTCCCTCGGCGCGCAACCGCTCACGGGCGATGACGGCAAAGCCGATCCCGAAGATGAGGTTGACCAGAGCGATGACCGGAATGGGCCGGACGGTAGCATCAGCGGCGTTCGAGCGGGGGCGTCCGCGATCCCGTGTCGGGCTCGGCCGCCTCGGGCTGACCGAGCATCGAGCTGGCGGCCGTGAAATCGACGATCGCCGACGGTTCGATCTCGCGCTCGGGTGGTGGCGTCGGCACGTCGATCTCGCCGGCGACGAACGAGCCCACGAGCGGCAGCGCCGGCGCCGCGGCGACCACGCCCTCGATCGGCGTGCCGTCTTCCCCCGCGCGGCGCTCCGCCGCTTCGGCCTCCGCCTCGGCCTCGGCCTCGGCGAGCACGGCGTCGAGGTTTCGCGCCGCGGCCTTGACGTTGGTGACGACCCAGTCGTCCTGGCCTTGCTGCGGCGCCGCCGACAGCTTGCTGACGGTCCATGCGCCCGTCAGCGCGTTATCGCGCGGGCCCGGCGCCACGGGCGCCCGCTCCATCGTCTCGTCGACCTCGCGCGGCGGCGGCGGCGCGGCGACCGACTCGGAGCTGATGTGGCTGCCGGTGCCGTCGTCGTCGAGCGGCAGCAGGCTCGAGACCGAGGTGTCCACCTTGTCGGCCGCCGGCGCTTCCTCGAACACCGTGGCCTCGAAGTCATCGTCGGCGAGCACCACCGCACGCGGTGGCTCGTCGTCGTCCTCGCCGAGCTGATCGGCGAACCGCTCGGCGAGCACGTTGTAGGCGTTGCGCAGGGCGCGGCGCGCGGCGCTCGCGGTGAAGTCCTTGCGCACGCGCTGGTAGGCGTTGGCCGCCAGCTTGTCGCGCAGCGCGGGCTCGCCCAGCAGGCGTAGCACCTTGCGCGCGAGGTCGATCGGATCGCCGGGCTCGAACAGCAGCGCTTCCTTGTTGTTCTCGACCACCTGCAGCACGGTGTCGCGGCGCGGCGCGACGATCGCGGTCCGGCACGCCATGTACTCGAGTAGCTTCGTCGGATAGACGACCGTCGGGTTCGGCGTCAGATCCGCGGCGGCCGGCACCACGCACACCGTGGCGGTCGCGAGCAACGTCGGCAGCTGATCGTGATCGACGGGTCCGAGCACGTCCACCTTGTCCTGGAGACCGAGCTCGCGGATGCCATCGGTCAGCGCCTGATCGAACTTCGGCGCCATCGAGCCCGCGAGCACGAGGCGCGCGTCCACCTCGCGCACGATCGCGGCCATCGCGCGGATCAGCACCCGCACGCCGCGCCCCGGATCGATCGAGCCGACGTAGAGGATGCGGGGAGGACCTGAGCGCGGGAGATCGTCCCAGTCGAAGCGATCGACATCGACACCGGGTGGCGACAGCATCACCCGCTCGGGGCGCCCGCGGCCCTGGAGCGCCTTGACCGCCGCGGGGGTCGGAGCGAGCACCAGATCCGCGGCGAGCAAGCACGCCTCTTCATCGCGGCCGTACTGCGCATCGAGCTCGGCATCGAACGTGGTCTCGCCGAGCGGCGAGCGCGTCAGGTCGTACACCACGGCGTAGCCGAGCCGCGCACGGGCTTCGAGCACCGGGATGCCGCTCCAGCTATCCCGGCAGTGGACGACATCGTAGTCGGCGCCATCGAGCTGGCGCTTGAGCGCGCGCTGGAACGCCTGGATCTGCGACCGGAGATCCGGATCGTTCGAGGGGACCCGCAGCACGCGCACCGACCCCTGCCGCTCGACGTACGCCTGCTCCCCCTCGCGCACCACCAGCAAGTCGACCGTGTGCAGCGGCGTCAGAGATCGGATGACATGCCGGAGCTGGACACCGGCGCGGCGCGGTCCCGGCACCGCGGCGAACCCGGTCAACAGCACGCGGGGCATGGTCCAATCGTCGAGCATCCCGGCAGATCGCGCAAGGAGCTTGTCGTCGGCTTGATATGGATCTCCGGCTGAGGTACCTACCGGGCGTGAATCGTCTGATCGAGTATCTCCGACAACACATCATGATCGACTTCCAGGGTGATCTGACGGTGGGTAAGGTGCGGGAGCTCCTCGCGGGGGATGACAGCCGGGACGCGAAGCAACTGCTCGCGAAGTTGGTCGCCGAGAAGAAGATCGAGGACATGTTTCTCGTGCTGGCCGATTGCCTGCTCGAACCGGTCCAGACCGCGCTGACCGACGATGTCATGCGCGAGCAGATCCGGATGTACTCGGAAAGCTGAGTTTAGCGGCCGGGCGGCATGCTAGCGTTCGGGCATGGGAACCCCCGTAGCGGATAGCAAGACGCCCGTGTTCGTCGCGCTCGTCGCGGTCGCGATCGGCATCGTGATCGCGGCGATCCAGGGACTCACGCATGGTTCGATCGCGGGCGGCGTCATCGCCGCGCTCGGTGCGATCCCCGCGTGCTTCGGCATGTGGAAGGGCATCCAGCAGGAGACCCAGGGCACGCTCGCGATGAGCGTCATGGCGGTGCTGCTCGCGCTCGGCGTCGGCGGCGTGCTGATCGTGCTGCGCGTCGTTCACTGGGTCGCGTGATGAACCGCGCGGTCGCGGCGCTGCTCGCGCTGGGCGTCTGCTCGATCGCCTCGGCCCAGCCCACGAAACCGGCCCCCGCGCCGGTCAAGGCGCCGCCGCCCGCGACACCGGATCAGAAGTTCGAGTTCACCAACACCGCGATGGGGACCATCGTCTCGGTCTTCATCTGGACCGACGACGCGACCAAGGCCAAGGCCGGCGCGGACGCCGTGTTCGAGGAGATGAAGCGCCTCGACGGCGTGATGACGACCTGGACGGACACCTCCGAGGTCTCGAAGATCAACCTCGCCGCCGGGGACAAGCCGGTCGTCGTCTCCGACGAGACCTACGCGGTGATCGCGCGCGCCGTCGATGTCTCGAAGCGCACGAACGGCATCTTCGACATCACCGTCGGCGCGTTCAAGGGCCTGTGGAAGTTCGACCAGGACATGGATTACACGCTGCCGGCGCCGGCGGACGTCAAGAAGCGGCTCGCGAACATCGGGTGGAAGCACCTCAAGCTCGATCCGAAGGCGAAGAGCGTGTTCCTCGACAAGAAGGGCATGTCGATCAC
>JAYVLW010000474.1:0-15580 GCA_043759315.1 Myxococcales bacterium | reverse complement strand
GTCAGCGCCTGGGCGAGCGGCGGCGTGACCGCGAGATCGCGTGCGACCAGGTCGTCGAGCCAGCGCGCATAACCGGCGGCCTCGATCGCGAACGGCGCGCGGCGCCACTGGCCGCCCGCGGTCAGGTGCCACGCGCTCTCGAGGCCGAGGGTCGGCGTGCCGAACACCGCGCTCGCATCGCTCGCGGCCCGCGCCTGGTGATAGCGCCCGCCATCGATGCGGACCTGCGCCGTGTCGGTCACTCGCAGCTGGACCGAGCCGCGCGGGTCCTGCGTGTAGAGGATCTGCTGCGCTCCGATGCTGGGCGTGGTGCCCACGCGCGGGGTGAGTCGGCTCGCGTCGAGCAGCCAGGCATCGAACCGACCGCCGAGCGTGGCGGTGACACGGCCGGCGCGCACGTCGAGGGCGGCGTAGCCGGCGAGGTCGAGCGTGGTCGCGCTCCACCGATCGGCGCTGACGTCGTCCCCGGGCGGCTGGCCGAAGATGTGGAGGTCGCCCTCGCGTGCCGGGATCGTCAGCGAGCCCGCGCGGTCGAGCCGCGCGCGCTCCGCGTCGAGATCGCCGCCGAGGGTGAGGGTCAGGTGATCGGAGAGCCGCGACTGCTGCACGCCGCGCGCGCCGCCGACCCACGCATCGTTCGCGTGGCTCGCGGGGATCATGCCGAAGCGATACTCGTCGCTCGTACGCTCGCGGCCGAACCAGATGGTGCCGGCGTCGTAGCCGTGCTCGCGGTCGCGGCGCACGGTGAGCTGACCTCGCACCCAGCTCTGGTCGAGCGTCTCGTGGACCTCGGTCGCGGGATCGTTGGAGGCGAGGGTGCGCTCGAGCGCATCGAGCGACCCGAGCACCCAGCCCGTGAGCACCACGTGGTCGGAGAGCTTGCCGCGCGCGACCAGCTGCGCATCGCTCCACCGCGGCAGCGGCGCGTTCGGCGCGAGCTCCTGCGGGTCGGTGACCGCGCCGATCGCGCGGTCGAGCCAGCTCTGCCGTACCGCGGCGGCGACGGTGATCGGCCCGAGCCGCGTCTTGCCGGCGAGCGCGCCATCGAGGACGTCGACCTGTGCGCGCCATCGAGGGATCCGCTGCGAGCTCGGATCGTCGATCCCGATGTCGATCACGCCGCCGATCGCGCGCCCGCGATCCGCACCGAACGCCGCGGGCGTGAGCCTGATCTCGCCGACGAGATCATTGCCGACCGCAGAGCGATAGCCTCCGAGGTGGTACAGCGCGGGTACCGGCACGCCGTCGACGAACACCCGTGTATCGCGCGGCGCCGCTCCCCACACCACGATCTCGGAGGAGCCCGCGGGCGGCCGCGCGACCGCCGGCATCGACTGCACGATCTTCCCGGCATCGCCGCCACCCGGCACCGCGCGCGCCGTCTTGGCATCGACCTTGGTCTCGCCCGGCGCTGTCGGGGCGATGTCGATGATCTCGATGCGCTCGCCGCCGGTCTCGTCGGCCGGATCGACCTCGATCACCACCGCCACATCGCCGGCGAGCAAGAGGGGCTGCGTCGCATCCTTCAGGAACGGCGCGCTGACAGCGATGGTGTACCGACCACGGGGCAGGGCGATCGTGAATGCACCGTTGTCATCGGTCGCCGCGAGCTCGTTGCCGATCGCGACCACGGCACCAGCGATCGGCCCCTTGGTCGCACGATCGACGACCCGTCCCGCGACCGTCGCGAGCGCCTGCGCGCGTGCACCGCCGGCCGCGGCGAGCACGAGCACCACGGCGGCGAGCGGTCTCACAGCGAGAACCGCAGCGCGAGCACCCCCGCTCCGGCGCCGTGCGGCAACAGGGTGTCATCGGCCGCGGTCACGCCGCGCGCCGCGCCGACGAGATCGCCGTTGCGATAGGCGGCCACGTACCACGCTGCCCCCGGTGCTCCGCACATCGCGCGGGTGTCGACGCGGACGGTGTAGTCACCGGCGGGCGGCGCCTGGGTCCAGATCACGCTCTCGTTCGGCCGCCCGTCGCGACGGCACGCCTTGTTGCCATCGTGATCGAGGATGCCGTGCTTCGCGTACTCGGTCGGATCGACCGGCTCACCGGGCACGGGCGGCGGCATCGTGTTCGGCTTGTCGCTCCACGCCTCTCCGTCTCCCGCGGCGACGACGTGCAGATCGAGATCCGCGGCACCGCTCCACACGAGCTGGATCACGAGCTCTCCGGTCGGCGGCTCTGCCTCGTCCGCGACGAGCATCGCCTCGGCGCGCGGACCGAACCGACCATCCGCATCGGCTGCCGCGATCTGCAGCGTGAACGGCCCGGGCTCGATCCCGGCGCGTACGCCGAACAGCGCGGTCGCGACCGGCAAGCCAGGGGCGCTCGCGTCCGGTGGACCCGCCGTGACGATCCACGCGCCCTCGTAGCCCGCGATCCCGAACACCGCGGCGCGGGCCGCCGGCTCGAGCGTTCCGGTTGCCTTCTCGCCGACACGCTCGATCACCACGCTCGGATGCCGGGTCGCGAGCCCGAGCGCGGCGGGCCCGCCATCGTCGGCGGGAAACGCGCCGGGCCGGTACTGCGCACCGCTGATCTCGAGGACCGCGTCGAGCCCCGGATCGGAGCTCGCCGCGTCGCACGCGGTCGCGAGCACGAGCACCCACGCGGCCTTCATCAGAACCCCACCTGCGCCCGCAGGGTGAGCCGTTCCGCGGAGCGTGTGATCGCCATGCCGTTGTCGTCGCGGCCGAACGGGTTGCGCTCGTGGTCGTACTGCACGAGCAAGCGCGCATCTTGCCACCGCCCGGTCACCATCACGCTGAGCGTCGAGAACAGCTTGTGCTCGCCGACGATCGCGACACCGAGGCGCTTCACCACGTCGCGGTCGCCGTCGTAGCGGTCGTAGCGCACGCCGGCCTGCGCGTGGGGTCCGAGGTCCTGGACGGCACCGACGGCAAACCCGAGCTCGCGGTAGTCGCGCGACGCCGCGACCGGATCCGCGTAGATGAGACCGCGGTCGAGGTTCGTGGCGAGCGCCGCCTCCGCGAACGCCGTGCCGTTGCCGAGCCGACAGATGCACCAGTGCACCTGGACGTCCACCCCGAGCGCCGAGCGATCGAAACTTTGCGAGGGCGTCGCCGTGGCGCCCGGTACCACCTGCAACTCCGTCGTCTGCACGATCCCGTCCTGGTTCTCGTCGACCCACTGCAGCTCGTCCTTCGTCGCGGGCGTGCCGGCGTGCAGGCCCGTGCCGGTGAGCGCCGAAACTCCGGCCTCGACTCGGAGCTTGCGCGGTCCTTCGATCTCCGCGCCGATCCGGCCGACGACATCGTGGCTGCTCGACGGATCCTTGCCCTTCCACTGCGCATCGCCCACCGGTGCGCCGTTGACGAGCGCGACCGACCAGCGCGCCAGGCCGTACGCCCCGCGCGCCATCACGCCCCCGTCGTAGTTGCCTGGCACGAGCGCGCGCGCGAACGCAGGTGGCTCGAGAAACGCCTTGTCGCGCTCGCTCGCCGGGACCTCCACGCCGAACGGTGTCTTGAACAGGCCGGCGGTCAGCGCGAGCAGCGGCAGTTGATCCGCCGCCCGCTTGTAGTGCCAGCCGACGGAGGCCGAGAGCAGCCGTGCGGTCGCGCCGTCGACGGTGTTGCCATCGAGCTCGAACGTCGCCAGCAGTGCGTCCCGGCGCGCCTCGGTGCGCAGCCGACCGCGCCGGATCAGCACGCGCTCGCTGTTGAGGAGCTTGCCATCGGGACCGAGCTCGTCGCTCGAATCCGCGGCGTAGGCGATCGCATCGGCTTGGACGTAGCCGGTCATGTCGACCTGCCAGCCGTGGCGTGCGATCACGGGCCTGAGCCCGTCGGGCTCGGCCGCAGCCGGGACCGTGCTGATCGCGATCAGGGCGGCAACGACGGCAGCGAGCCATCCGCGCGGAGTAGCGGAGGTTTGCTGGCCTTGTAGATCTGCTGCGCGTTGGTACAAGCGTTGATGATCTGTTCGTGGGTGGTGGGAGTGCCGGTGAAGCAGGGCGGTGGTGGAGGAGCGTCGATGCTGGCGTCGTGGAGAGGTTGTGCGTCGTGCGTCGGTACAGCGCCATCGTCACCGCAGCCGATGCCGAGCGCCATGAGCGCCACGGTGAAAAACACGGACTTCATCACTGCACCTCGCAGAAGCCGTCGCGGCAGGTGCCCGACGCGCACGGCTGCGTCGCCGAGCAGGTCGCGCATGTCGAACCCTCGACGAGACTCTCGTACTTGCACACGCAGCTCTGCGCTGGATGGTAGAGCGACAGCGGCCCGCCCTCGAACGACCGCGTCACGCCCATCGCGCAGTCGGGTACGAGGCCGACCGCGGCGACCGAGTCGAGCGGCTGGAAGTTCGGCGCGGGCGTGACCACCCGACCGGTGATCAGATCCACCACGTAGCGCGCATCCGGCTTGACGGGCGCGCCGCCGCCATCGACCGTGTCCATCCACACCGTCGGCGACCACACGGTGTAGTGACCGTCGCGAACGTTCTTCTTGTCGCGCGCACTCGACGTCGAGTCCGGGAAGTACGCCGCATTCTGGCCCTTCGCGCGGAACGCGAGGATCCGGATCGAGTTGCGGAGCGCATCCGCGACCTCGACCCCGAGGATCCCGATCGCCTTCTCCGGCGCCACCGAGGTCTGCAGCGCGCTGACCACCGCGGGCGAGCTATCGAACCGCATGCCCTTCCACTTGTCGGCGGGCACCGAGAGATTCGCGCCCCACGCGAGCAGGGTGCTCTTCGTGACGGTGCGGATGAACATCTGAGCTTCGTCGATCCACGGCGTCACCATGCCGGCGGCACCGAAGCCGAACACGAAGTACGCCTCCTCGTAGGTGATCGCGATCTGCGAGGACGCGATCGGGACGCCCATCACGTACGCCTGGACGGGCCCCTGCTGGAGATGGACGGTCGCGGGTGGCGTCTCGGTCGTGCACGCGCTGGTCGACAGCGCGGAGTTCGCGATATCGGGGACCACACCTCCGGCGGGCGCGCTACACGTCAGCGTGGGGGAGGTCGCGGGGTTCCAGTTCGCGTCCTCGGCGATCGACGGCACGTACTGCAGGTTCCCCGTGATCGGGACCCGCGTGTAGATCGCCTGGATGTTCGTGCACGAGCCGCTGGTGACGAATACGAGCGTGACCGGCCTGGTGTTGTCGCGCAGGGCCCGGCCGATGCGCTTCATCAGGTTGAGCTGGGTGTCCCCGACCTGGACATAGATCGGATTCGGGAGCTGATCGCACGGGGCCGCGTGAACGCCGCGGGCGAACACGAGCAGGAGCCCGAACGGGATCAATCTGCGCATCGGTGCTCCCTCACGAGCAAGACAGGTGCCTTCTCGCGAACCACCAGCTTGTTACAGCGACCGCTCGTTGTGGGTTACACGCACGTTACCGGGCACGGATCGACGTTACAGCGTGATGACCGCATGAGGCTGTGTGCCCCGATCCCCGGGGAGCCGAGGCTTCAGGTTCGAACGCTACAGCGCGATGACACGGGAACGACCGGGGCGCTATTTCGTGAGCATCGCGATCGCGGCCGCGGCCTCGACACGCACGATGCTCGACGAATCGGCGAGCGCGGCGACCAGGCCCGCGGTCACGACGTGCGCGCCGCGGTGCGCGGCCGCGGCGGCCGCGCGCTGCTCGGGCGTGGAGCCCACCGCGTGCACGGCCGCACCGAGTGCATCGATGCCGCGCTTGTCGCCCTGCTCGGCGAGATCACTCGCCGCCTGCAGCGCGAAGTCGGGAACGGCGAGCGCCTCCACGAACACGGTCGCCGCGGTCGGCTTGTCACCGCCGTGCGCGAGCACGCGGGCCGCGGCGATCCTGACCCCGAGCTCCTTGTCGGCGAGGAGCTTGTTCGCGAGGGTGAGTGCGGCGTCCTTGCCGACGGCACGCACGGCGACGTTCGCGGCGCCCGCGCGGATCGTCCAACCATCGGAGGCGGCCGCCTTGTCGAGCGCGACCCCCGCGAGTGGTTTGTTCTGGAGCGCGATCGCCGCTTCGATTGCGACCATCGGATCCGGGTCGGACTCGGCGATCGTCTGCAGGCGATCGGGGCGGTGCGCTGCCTCGATCAGATCGATCGCGGCGAGTCGGACGGCGAGCGACCTGTCCTTGAGCGCGTCGGTGCCGAGGGACTCGAGGTTGCCAACGCCGATCTGCGCGAGCGCGGTGGCGGCGGCGGCGCGCACGGACTCGTCGGGATCCGACTTGAGGTGGCGCGTCAGCACGGCGACGGCATCGGCGTCCTTGATCTGCCCGAGCCAGCGCGCGGCCACCCGGCGAACGCGCGCGTCCTTGTCGGTGGCGGCCTTCTCGAGATCCGCGGCCATCAGCTTGCCGACCTTCTTGGCCACGCCGTCGAGCGCGATCCGGCGTGCCTCGGGATCCTCGGAGTGGAGCATGTCGGCCGCGAGCGCCGGCGCCTGCGGATACGCCTTGAGCACGGCCACGGCGGCGGCGGCGGCGACCTTGTCGTCCTCGTCCTGCATCCGCTCGGCGACTTGCTCGGCGAGCACCTCCAGCTCGGCGGCCTGCACGGCCTGGATCGCCGCGACTTTGAGCTTCGCGGACGGCGATGCGATCGCCTGGCCGAGCGTGGCGACGGCGAGATCTCGGAGCAGCTCCTTGTCATCGCCACCGCGCTTCTCGCGATACGTCCCGTAGGCCTTCGCGATGCCTTCGGCGTCGCCCTGCGCGAGCGCGGCGCGGACCCGCATGCCCCACAGGCCATCATCGTCGGGGTGACGCGCGAGCCCTTCCTCTGCCGCGCGCGCGGCACCGGCGTAGTCACCCGCCTCGTACAGGGTGATGGACCGCTTGGCGTGATTTGCGCACCCGAGAAGTGTGGTGGTGGAGATTACGAGAGTGGTGAGGAGAGTGGCGAGGCGGCGCATGGCTGACTCCAGGATTGTGCCCGGGAAACCAAGGGACACACGAGGACAGTGCCTGTTGTCCCGATGGCGGTTACGCCCCGAGCCGCGAGGGTGCGCGATTCGTGCAATCGACCGTTCGGTAACACCTTGTTACGAAAAGTATTGTAGTCGCGAGGCCAGCTCAGTTATAGCCACCAGGCATCCGAGGGGGTGCACATGAGCACGGCACGAATCGCTCTCGTCTGTGCGCTCGTGATCGCCGGTTGCGACGGCGGTAGCGGCGCTCCATCGCATCCCGACGCGCCCGCGGTCGACGCGTACTTCTCGAACTGCGGCCACCCGGGTGACCTCGGTAACGAGATGGGCGTCGGAAAGTTCTGCGCCTCGCTCTCGGATTGCGCGACGAGCCAGAGCTCGCCGCTGTGCTCGAGCCTCGGCGACAAGGACACGCACTTCTGCACGCACACGTGCTCGGCGACGGGCACGTGCGACTGCGGCACGGGTGCGGAGCGCACCTGCAACGCGAGCAACCAGTGCGGCTGCACGCCCTCCGTCTGCCTCGGACCCTGAACCGGAACTCGAAGGGAAGCGACCATGAACAAGCTCGTCAGCGTAGTCGGTGTTCTCGTAGTCTCGCTCGTCGGATGCGGCACGGACAGCGCGACGAACGATGGTCCCGAGGTGCTCCCGAACCTCATGGTTCCCGCTCCGCCGGAGCATGGCATCCAGGTGATCACGCCGATCGTGCGCGGCCTCGAGCCGGGCTCCGATCACGAGATCTGCACGTGGACCGACGCCGTCCTCACCGATGGCGTGATCGACGTGAAGTCGACGACCGGATACCAGACCGAGCCCGGTCACCACATCGTCGTCTACTACACCACCGAGCCGCAGCCGGCGGGGACGCAGCGCGAGTGCACCGATACGGACATGGTGTCGTTCCGCATCGTCACGGGGAACGGCAAGGAAGGTGAGCCGTACGAGGCGCCGGGCAACCTCGTCTATCGGATCCCGAAGGGCGCGCAGATCGTGATCAACCATCACTACCTGAACGCGACCGACGAGGTCATGGACGGTCAGTCGGCGGTGAACATCAACTTCGCGGCCGATGGCGGCGAGCACATCCCGTCGGGTGCGACCGCGTTCCTCAACTCGGGCCTCACGGTGGACGTGGGCGTGACCACGCAGAAGCAGCACTGCGTTGTCGATCGCGAGATGAAGCTCTGGTTCATGGTCCCGCACATGCACCGGTGGGGCTCCCACATCGCCGTCGATCTCACGCGCGGCGCGACGGGCGCCAACCCCGGCGACCCGGGTCAGAAGACGAGCCTGTTCGACACCGTCTGGGACGAGTCGTACACGTTCCACCCGCCGGAGAAGCGGATGGACCTGAACGCGCCGCTCGTCCTCCATCCGGGCGACGAGGTCGACACGACCTGCACCTGGAACAACGACACGGGCCGCCCGCTCAACTTCGGCTTCGAGATGTGCGTGACGTTCGGTCAGTTCATCGACGACAAGAACCTGGGCAGCTGGGCGTGTGACAACGGCCAGTGGACCGACTTCTAGGCGCTTTTCGCGTGCTACAACGCCGCTCGTGATCAGCGGCTTCCTGTTCGACCTCGACGGCACGCTCGTCGATTCGGAGCGCGAGAGCGGAGAGGCCATGTGCCGCGCGCTCCGCGAGGGGCAGGGCATCCCCGCCACCCAGGTCGACAAGGACAGCGTGATCGGTCGCTCGTGGGTCGCGATCTACGCCGAGCTGCAGGCGCGCTACCCGCAGCAGCTCACGTGGAACCGCGACGAGCTGATCACGCACACCGCGCTGCGGCGCGAGGAGGTGTTCGCCGAGATCGGGGTCACCGTCCTGCCCGGCGCACGCGAAGTTCTCCGGTGGACGCGCGATCGGCCGCGCGCGCTGGTCACCGGCAGCTCGCGTGTGGAGGTCACGCAGGTCCTCCCGCTGATCAGCGTGGACGCCGTCTTCGACATCATCTTCGCCGCCGAGGACGTGCCGCGCAGCAAGCCCGCGCCCGATGGGTACCGCATGGCGATGGATCGGCTTGGCCTCGCGCCGCACCAGTGTGTCGTGATCGAGGACTCGGTCGCCGGGATCGCGGCCGGGCGCGCTGCCGGCTGCCTCGTCGTCGCGGTCAGGGCGGGGAACTTCGGAGGCTGGGACCAGTCAGGCGCGCACCGCCTGATCGACAGCCTGGAGCAGCTCACTCCCTCCCTCCTCGACGAGCTGGCCGCGCTCGATCCGCGGGACTATGGTTCGCCGATGGGGTCCCTCCCGTGAAGTTGCCCGCCGAGGTTACGATCTACGAGGTCGGTCCGCGTGACGGCCTGCAGAACGAGGCGCGTCAGGTCCCGACGGCCGACAAGCTGAAGTTCATCGATGCGCTCGTCGGCGCGGGCATCCGCGATATCGAGATCACGAGCTTCGTGTCGCCGAAGTGGATCCCGCAGCTCGCGGACGCCGCGGAGGTCGCGCGCGGTGTGCAGCGGCCCCCTGGCGTCAAGATGAGCGCGCTCGTCCCGAATCGTCGCGGCCTCGATACGGCGCTGGCGTCGGGGATGAAGGTCGTCGCGGTGTTCCTGTCGGCCTCCGAGACCCACAACAAGAAGAACGTGAACAAGACCATCGCGGACACGCTCGCCGCGTTCGACGAGGTCGTGCCCGTCGCGCTCGCCGCGAAGGTCGCCGTGCGCGCGTACGTGTCGACGGTGTTCGGCTGCCCGTACGAAGGGGATGTCGACCCACATCGGGTCGTCGATCTGATGGGCAAGCTGCGCGACATGGGCGTCTACCAGGTCTCGCTCGGCGATACGATCGGCGTCGCGAATCCGAAACAGACCGAAGAAGTGCTCGCGAAAGTGCTCGCCGCGCATCCAGCCGACGCGATCGCGATGCACTTCCACGACACGCAGGGTACGGCGCTCGCGAACTGCCTCGTCGGGTTGCAGATGGGCATCACCACGATCGACGCGGCGGCCGGCGGGCTCGGCGGCTGCCCCTATGCGCCCGGCGCATCGGGCAACCTCGCCACCGAGGATGTCGTCGCGATGCTTCACTCGATGGGGGTCAAGACCGGCATCGATCTCGACAAGCTGACGGAGGCGTCGCGCACCGCGGCCACGTTCGTCGGCCACGAGCTGCCGTCGAAGTATCTCAAGGCACACCTCGGCAAGCAGGCGCGGGCGCGCCGGCAAGCCGAGCGCTCGAGCTAGCACCTGCGCCGAGGTCGCGAGGGGCGGCGGTCGCGAGGTCGCGAGGCGTTCGGTGTTACGGTCCGCGGATGTCGGACTTCCTCGTCGAGGCGAAGGGCACCACCACCTGGATCACGCTGAACCGTCCCGACGCGCGCAATGCGCTGTCGCGCGACATGAACCTCGCGATCGGAAACCTCGCGCAGGATCTCGATCAGGACGACAGCGTGCGTGCGGTCGTGATCACCGGCGCCGGTGACAAGGCGTTCTGCGCGGGCGCGGATCTCAAGGAGCGACGCGGCGTGCCGGCCGAGGAATCGGCGCCGTACATCAACGCGATCTCGTCGGCGATCTCGCACGTCGGCGCGATCCGCAAGCCGACGATCTGCGCGCTCAACGGCTCCGCGTACGGGGGCGGTCTCGAGCTCGCGATCGCGTGCGACTTCCGGATCGCCGTCGAGGGCAGCGAGGTCGGTCTGACCGAGGTGCGCCTCGGGATCATGCCAGGCGCCGGCGGTACCCAGCGCTTGCCGCGGTTGATCGGCGAGGCGCGCGCGAAGGAGATGATCATGCTCGGCAGGAAGGTCCCGATCGCGCGCGCGCTCGAGATCGGCCTCGTGCACTCGGTGGTGCCGCGCGGTCAGCTCCACGGCGCGGTCGAGGCGCTGCTCGCCGAGCTCGCGGGCTGCGCACCGCTCAGCGTGATCCATGCGAAGAGCGCTCTCGAGCGCGGCGCGCACCTGGCGCTCGACCAGGGCCTCGATATCGAGCGCCAGTGCTACGACGTGACCCTGTTCTCCGAGGACCGTGACGAAGGCCTCGCCGCGTTCGCCGAGGGGCGGGCCCCGAAGTACCGCGGTCGCTAGGTTCCCGAGGCGGGCCTCCCGACCTGGGGCTCCAGGCTCCGATGCTGGCCCGGATCCCGGGGGCTAGCGGCCGCGCGATTTGCGTCGATTCAGGGCGTTGCGCATCGCGTGCAAGATCGCCGGATGGCCTGCCAGGTGCAATGACCCCAGCTCATGCCCGCCATCGACCGGCTGATGAAGCGACTGGGGTACGTGAAGCTGTCCAGCTACGGGCTGGTGCTGACCCCGGAAGGCCGGGTGTTGTCGATGCGTCCCGCGGCCTTGGACGACGGCCTGGGCGGCCGGATCGTCGGCTGGGAAGAGGGTGATCTCGCGGCCATGGAGCTCGAGAAGTGGGAGCCCGCCCGGCCGGCACCCAAGGCTGCCGTGGCTACGCGAGTAGCCGCCCGTGCTCCGATCGCTCCGCCGTCGATGCGCCAGCCGATTCCCACGATGGTCGTGCGCGAGACCTCGCTGCCGATCTCGGTCGCGCAGGTCCCGAGCATCCAGAAGCCAGCTCCCCTGGCCGTCGCGAAGGTGGCACCAGAGCCCGTAGTCGAGGAAGATGACTGGGAATGGACGATCGCGATCGCACGGGCGAGGGCTGCCGCGGACGAGGCAGAGCTCGCAGCAGCCACGTCGCCTCCGGCGGCTCCGAAGTTCATCGCGTCCAAGACGCTCCCGATCGCGAAGGTCGCGGAACACAAGCCGGATCCGATCACGACCGACTCGTGGCCGAAGACCGAGCCACTGGGGGAGATCGACTACAACGACTACACCAGCCCGATGACCGAGATCGTGCGTGTCGCTCGCATGGCGCACACGCCACGGGTGGTGCTCCCGGCGAAGTCGACGCCGCCGAAGGCGATGCCGGTGGTCGTGCCCGTCGTGGCAGCGGCGCCCGCACAGGTCCGCGACTATCCGCGTGCGACGTCACCGGTCACCGTGATCCCGATCCCGAAGCTGCCCACCCTTGCGAACCCGAACCCGCGCGCGACCGCGATCTCGGTCCCCTCGGTGGTCGCACCGCCGGCGCGGCGCCTGGCGAAGGGCACCGGTCCGTATCTCCCGAAGACCGCGCCGATGATGGTCGTGGCAGAGCCGCGCCGCGACGACGACACGGTGCCGGGCATGGTCCTGCCGCCGGTGTTGCCGAGCGTCATGAAGCGCGCGCAGCGGGGCTAGGCATGCGGCGCACCGCTCGCCTGGTCGCGGTCGTCGCGGTCGTCGCCGCGTGCGGTGGCGGAGGCAAGGCGAAGGTCGCGGACAAGCCCGTCGGCCCCGCCGTCGACGAGAAGACCGCGGAGAAGGACGCCGAAGGACTGGTCACGGAGATCTACGACACGATCAACCGCGGCAAGCCCGACAACTTGTTCTCGCTGCTCAATGATCCGCTGATCATCTTCGGGCCGCGCAAGGCGGATGCCATGGTGACGCGCTCCGAGGCGCTGGTGGCGCTCGGCAAGGTCGTCGATCCGAAGGCGAAGCAGCACGCACAGCTCCGCTCCGGATCGCTCGGGGTCATCGCGTCGGCCGGAGGTCACTCGGCGTGGGCGTTCGACGTGGTGAGCGTCGAGGGGCAGCCGATGGCGATGATGGCGGTGCTGACGAACGACAACGATCTCTGGGCGCTCTCGGCTGCCGCGCTCGCGCACACGCCGAGCATGAAGGAGATCCGCGCCGAGCTGAAGAAGGTCGCGGTCGTGCCCCCGGGCGCGATGTCGGCGGCGAAGATCGATGAACGTGCCGAAGGCGCCGTCGAGAAGTTCAAGAAGGGCCTGCTCGATCAGCAGATCTGGGGCGATGACCTGTCGAACCGCACCGAGGCGCTCGTGATCGGGCCCGCGAGCGGCGACATCACCAAGGGCAAGAAGGAGATCAAGCGGCTGTGGAAGAAGCGGATGGAGGCAGAGACCCGCGCCGCGCTGTCGGGCGAGATCTCTGCAGCCGCGACGCCCGATGGTCAGCTCGCGTGGGTGACCGCGCCCGTGACGCGCGTGGAGAAGGACGAGGACCCACTGCCGCTGCGGGTGTTCGCCGTGTTCGAGAAGGACGGGGACGGCTGGAAGATGATCGCGCTCGCCGAGTCACTCGCCCTCGACGAGCCCGGCGCGGGCACCAGCTTCTTGAAGTTCATGCCGCCGGAGCCCAAGCCGCCCGAGCCGCCTCCGGAGATCAAGCAGCCCAAGAAGGAGGACAAGAAGATCGACAAGAAGAAGAAGAAGCAGAAGAAGAAGAAGAAGAAGAAGGTCGAGGACGACGAGTAGCGACCCAGACTGGCCCGTGCGGCAGCGGTCCTCGATAGGTACGAGAGCTGCGGCGATGGGGCCACGCTGCGGCGACGGCGCCTGCAACCCGGCGCTGGAGAGTTGCTACGTGTGTCCGCAGGACGGCATGGCCTGCGCGCCGGTGTGCGGGGACGTCAACGAGTCCCATGCGACCTGTCCGGGCGGCTGCCCGTGACATATACTTCGGGAGAGACCATGAGCATTCGTCGTCCTTGGATCGTTCTCGCGATCACCGCCGGGCTTTCCGGCGCCGCAGCACCCGCGCACGCCGATACCCCGGCGTGGTCCGTCGGCGTCACGGACGCGAAGAAGGCCGAGGCGCAGAAGTTCCTCGAGGCAGGAAACGCGCTGTTCCTCGACAGGAAGTACGCGGAGGCGCTCGAGAAGTACAAGTCCGCCGTCGGAGCGTGGGACCACCCGGCGATCCGGTTCAACATCGTGCGCTGTCTGATCCAGCTCGACCGCCCGGTCGATGCCTCCGACAACCTCAAGCAGGCCCTCAAGTATGGCGCGGCTCCGCTCGAGGAGGCCGTGTACAACGAGGCGCTCGCGTACGACAAGCTGCTCGCGAACCAGATCGGCGATCTGACCATCAGCTGTACACAACCCGACGTGCGCATCACGCTCGATGGTCAGCCGTTCGCCACCTGCCCGGCGACGGAGTCCCGTCGGGTGTCGCCTGGACCGCACCAGCTCGTGGGAACGAAGCAGGGGCTGTTGCCAAAGACGGTCGAGGTGGTGGTGATCGGTGGCAAGACGCAGGCGGTGCCGGTCAAGCTCGATCCGCTCGGCGCGGCCGCGAGGGTCGAGCACCGATGGGCGACGTGGAAGCCGTGGGTCGTGTTCGGCGCCGGCTTCGCGATCGCCGGCATCGGCGGCGTTCTCGAGCTCTCGGCCATCTCCGATATGGACAGCTACGACCGCGCGGTCGCGCAGAACTGCTCGGTGACAGCGTGCGGCATGAACGATCCACGCCTGCCGCAGGTGGTGAGGGATCTCAAGACCACCGCCGAGACCACCACGATGATCGCCGGCAGCGTCATGATCCTCGGTGCGGCGACCGTCGCGACCGGCGCCGTCATGCTGTACCTGAACCGCGGGCGAACCGTGTACCCGGAGAGCGTCGAGAAGATCACGCCCTCGGTGACCCCGATGAACGGCGGCGCGACGCTGTCGTTGTCCGGCGCGTTCTAGTCCTTCAGCTTCGTCGACAGCTTCTTCGTCTCTTCCTCGAGCTGCCTGACGCGGGCCTTCTCGGCATCGAGCTTGACCTGGAGCTCGGCCTTCGCCTTCTGGGCCTCGGCCGCGGCCAGGTTCGCCTTCTTCGACGCTGCCTCCGCCTGCTCCTTCGCCAGCAGCGCGGCCTTCGTCTTCTCCTCGAGCGCGGCGTTCTTCTGCGCGAGCTCCTCGGCGCTGCTCTTGAGCGCCACGTCCCGCGAGGCGATCTGACCGAGCGCATTCTGCTGTCCCCGCTCGGCGGCGAGCCGCTGCTTCAGATCGGCGGCAGACTTCTCCTCGGCAGCGATCCGGAGGCGGTCCTTCTCCTCGGCCCTGGCGAGAGCGGCTTCGGCGACCTGCTGCCTGTCGCTCGCCTCCTGCTCGGCGGCCCGGACGCGAACGTACGCGACGCTGGCACCACCCGCGATGATCACGAGCACGGCGATCACCGCGCCCAGCGCGGCACGGCGCGCGCGTCGGCCGCGCTGCGCGAGGGACAGCACGGAATCGAGGAACGCCTGCTCGCGCGGTGCCAGCGTGCGGACGCTGGTGCCGTACCAGCGGCGGGCTTCCTCCATCGCGTCACCGCGCCACAGCAAGCCCACCGGGCGGCCCTTCGCTTCCCACTGCTTCGCCGCGGCCGATAGCTGGGCGACGAACTGCGCGTCCTCCTGGGCCTCGTCGAGCCAGTGCTTGAGCGTGGGCCAGCGCTCGATCAACGACTCGTGCACGAGCTCGACCGAGCCTCCGCTGGCATCGCTGCGGGTCTGGACGACCAGGAGACGGGCGGCGACCAGGAGGTCGATGACCCGGCCGATGTCGTCACGCGACTGAGCGAGCTGGTAGATGTCGTCGAGCTCGACGATCGCACGCGTGCGCTCGGGCGTGACGAGCTGGCGAAACACCCGTTGCGTCAGCCTCTGCTGGCCCGAGCTCATGTTGCGCACCACCTCGTCGGCGTGGGTGGCGAGCGCGCCGGAGATGCCGCCGATCGACTGGTAGCTCGCCATCGTCAGCAGATGTCGTTGCCGATCGCGCGCGTCCCACAGCTTCGCCGCGGCGAACTGGAGCAGCGGGAGCGCACCGGGCGTGCTGGCGAGCGCGTCGAGCATGTCGCCGACCATGGCGGAGCTCTCGAACCTGTAGCCGATCATCTC
>JAYVLW010000473.1:0-17375 GCA_043759315.1 Myxococcales bacterium | reverse complement strand
GATCAACTTCCGGGCGAACATCGACGCTCTCAAGCGCGCCGGTGCGACGTCCGTGATCTCGGTGAGTGCGGTGGGCTCGCTGCGCGCCGAGCTGCCGCCCGGGATGTTCGTGCTCGTGGATCAGTTCATCGATCGCACGCTGCGCGGGCCCAAGACGTTCTTCGGCACGGGGCTGGTCGCGCACGTCTCGATGGCGCACCCCACGTGCCGGCGCCTCCTCGACGAGATCGCGACGAGCGCCACGAAGCTCGGTCTGCCGCGCCAGAAGGGCGGCACGTACCTCGTGATGGAGGGTCCACAGTTCTCGAGCCTCGCCGAGTCGCGGATGCACATCGGCATGGGCTGCGATGTGATCGGGATGACGAACATGCCCGAGGCGAAGCTCGCCCGCGAAGCAGAGCTCTGCTACGCGACCATCGCCATGGTGACGGACTTCGATTGCTGGCACCCCGACCACGATCACGTGAAGGTCAGCGAGGTCATCAAGGTGATGCACGCGAACTCGGCGAACGCGAAGCTCCTGCTCACCGACGTGATCCCGCGGCTCGGTGAGCACACCGGCTCGTGTCCACACGGCTGTGACCGTGCGCTCGAAGGGGCGATCCTCACCGCGCCCGCGGCGCGGGACCCCGAGCTGGTGCACCGTCTCGCCGCGGTGGCCGGGAGAGTGCTGCGATGACGCCGCCGCGCGAGCTCGCCGAACATGAAGGTTGAAGGCACCTGGCGCCGGACGATCGAGGAAGCCGGCCGCGCCGTCCGCGTTCTCGATCAGACGCGCCTGCCCTACGCGATCGAGTGGATGCACCTCACCACGCTCGGCGATGTGGTGCGCGCGATCCGCGACATGCACGTCCGCGGCGCGCCGCTGATCGGCGTGGCCGCGGCGTACGGCATCGCGCTCGCGCTCGACGGCGGCGAGACGTTCGACCAGGCGTACACGCAGCTCCTCGCCACGCGGCCGACGGCCATCAACCTGGCGTGGGCGCTCGATCGCATGCGCGCGAAGGGCGTGACGCGAGACACCGCGTTCGCCGAGGCTGCCGCGATCGCCGACGAGGACGTGGCGCTGTGCGCGGCGATCGGCACGCACGGCGAGGCGGTGATCCGCGCCGCCGCAACCTCGGGTCGCCCGGTCCGCGTGCTCACGCACTGCAACGCGGGCTGGCTCGCCACCGTGGACTGGGGCACGGCGCTCGCGCCGATCTACAAGGCGCACGAGCGCGGCGTCCCGATCCACGTCTGGGTCGACGAGACGCGTCCGCGCAACCAGGGCCTGCTGACCGCGTGGGAGCTCGCGCAGCACGGCGTGCCGCACACCCTGATCACCGACAACGCCGGCGGTCACCTCATGCAGCGCGGCGAGGTGGACCTGTGCATCGTCGGCACCGACCGCACGACCCGCGGCGGGGACGTCTGCAACAAGATCGGGACCTACCTGAAGGCGCTCGCCGCGCACGATAACCGCGTGCCGTTCTACGTCGCGGTGCCGTCGCCGAGCATCGACTGGACGCTCGACGATGGCAGCACGATCCCGATCGAGGAGCGCAGCGCCGACGAGGTCCGGATCATCGCGGGGCACTCGATCATCCCGGCGAGCAACCCCGTCGCGAACCCGGCGTTCGATGTCACGCCGCGCCGGCTCGTCACCGGCCTGATCACGGAGCGCGGCATCGCGCATGCCAGCGCCGACGGCCTGCGTGTATTGTTCCCCGACCACTCGTGACCCAGCGCCTCCGCGAACAGCTCGTCGCCACTGCACGGCGGATGAGCGACCTCGGCCTGACGCCCGGTATGTCGGGCAACGTCAGCGTGCGCACGCCGCGCGGCTTGCTGGTCACGCCGTCGGGTCTGCCGTACGGAGACCTCGTCGCGGATGACTGCGTCGAGATCGGACAGGACGGCAACGTGCGACCCGGGCGGCGCACGCCGACCACCGAGTGGCAGCTCCATCGCGACATCCTCGGCTCGCGGCCCGACGTGGAGGCGATCGTCCACACGCACTCGCTGTTCTGCACCACGATCTCCACGCTGCGTCGCGCGATCCCCGCGCTGCACTACATGATCGTGCTCGCCGGCGGCGACGAGATCCCGTGCGCCGAGTACGCCACGTTCGGCAGCGGCGAGCTCGCCTCGAACGCGATCGTCGCGCTCGGCGGAGGCCACGCGTGCCTGCTCGCGAACCACGGCATGATCGCGCTGGGCACGTCGCTGCCGAACGCGCTGCGCCTCGCCGCGGAGGTCGAGACGCTCGCCTCGCAGTACTGGCACGCCGCGCAGATCGGCACGCCGCACGTCCTCGATCATGGCGAGCTCGACAAGGTCCGCGCGAAGTTCGCGAGCTACGGCCAGGCCAAGCCGCCCTACCGGCGGTGAGCGACGCGCCACAGGTCCGCCGAGAACACCGCGAGGCCACTCCAGATCAGGGCGAACGCCGCAAGCTTGTCGTGGGCGAGCGGCTCGCCGAACGCGAGCACCGCGAGGAGGAACTGCCCGGTCGGGGCGAGGTACTGGAGGAACCCCACGGTCGAGAGCGGTAGCAACCGTGCGGCGCTGGTGAACAGGATCAGCGGCACCGCGGTGACCACGCCCGTGCCGATGAGGAGCAGGGTGGTCGTCGCGCCGCCGTGCACGAGCGCGCCACCGCCGAGCGCGCAGATGTACACGACCGCGATCGGCACCATCACGATGGTCTCGATCGTGGAGCCGACCAGCGCCTCGACCTTGGCCATCTTGCGGACGAGGCCGTAGGCGCCGAACGTGCTCGCGAGCACGAGCGCGATCCACGGCACCTGTCCGCCGCGCCAGGTCAGCACGCCCACACCGCCGGCGGCGAACGCGATCGCGATCCACTGCAGCCGGCGCAGCCGCTCGCGCAGCACGATCGTGCCGAGCGCGACCGAGACCAGCGGGTTGATGAAGTATCCGAGGCTCGCGTCGAGCAGGTGGCCGCTGATCGTGGCCCACACGAAGATCGACCAGTTGACCGCGAGCAGCGTGGCCGACAGCAGCATGACGCCGACCGTTCGACGATCCCGCAGCGCCGCGCGCAGCGCCCGTCCCTGTCCCGCGGCGATCACGAGCACGCAGAACGCGGCGAGCCCCCAGACCGCGCGATGCGCGACCAGCTCGACGGGATCCACCGTCTTCAGGAGCTTCCAGTACGCGGCGACGAGGCCCCACAGCCCGTAGGCCGCGACCCCGTGGAGCAGGCCCTTGCGGGTGGGGCTCACGGTGGCACAGTAGCCCCTGCCATGTGCGGCCGCTACACGCTCACGCGCCAGGAGGATCTGATCGAGGATCTCCAGGCGTCGCTCGGCGAGTCGGTGCACGGAGAATGGTGGAAGCCGCGCTTCAACGTGGCCCCCACGCAGCCCGCGCCCGTGGTGCTGCTGCGCGACGGGGTGCGCTTGGTCGAGATGATGCGCTGGGGCCTGGTCCCGCACTGGGCCGGCAAGGCAGGTGCGAAGCCGCCGCTCATGATCAACGCGCGGGTCGAGGGCCTCACCGACAAGCCAGTGTTCCGCGATGCGCTCGCGCGCAAGCGCTGCCTCGTCCCAGCGGATGGCTTCTTCGAGTGGAAGCGCGATCCGGACCAGCCGAAGGCGAAGCCGCAGCCGATCTACATCCATCCGCAGCCGCGCCGCACGGTGGCGTTCGCGGGCCTGTGGGCGCGCAATCGCACCGATGCGGGTGAGCAGCTCAGCTTCACCATCATCACGGGCCCGCCGAACGATCTCGTCAAGCCGATCCACGATCGGATGCCGATGGTGCTCGATCCGGCCGCGTATGCGGCGTGGCTCGATCCCGCGCTCGATGCCGCTGCCGCGCGCGCACTGCTCGGGGTTCCTCCGATCGGAGACTGGATCCGCGAGCCCGTCTCGGTCCGCGTCAACAGCGCGCTGGTCGATGAGCCGACGCTGATCGACCCGATCGAGGCAGTTCCCGTGCAAGGCACGTTGTTCGGATAGGGGCTCGCCCTCGCCGCACAGTTCTCACCGTTGACGTCCGGCCCGCCTGGGGCGATCGTCGCGCGCTGAGCTACTTCCGGATCCGCCCGAAAAACTCGCGCGCGACCTCGGTCTTCGGATCGTCGACCACCTGGGACGGTGGACCGTCCTCGGCGATGGTGCCCTGGTCGATCACCCACACCCGCGATGCGATGTCGTGCGCGAACTGCATCTCGTGCGTGACGACGAGCATCGTCATGCCGCCCTTCGCGAGGTCCTTCATGACCTCCATGACGTCATCGCGCATCTCGGGATCGAGCGCGCTGGTCGGCTCGTCGAACAGCATCACGTCGGGCTGCTGCGCGAGAGCGCGGGCGATCGCCACGCGTTGCTGCTGGCCACCCGAGAGCTCGTGCGGGTACGCGCCCGCGCGATCGCGGAGACCGACCTTCGCGAGGAGCTCCAGGGCGCGGGTCTCCGCCTGGTCCTTGTGCTCCTTCTTCACGATCTTCGGCGCGAGCGTGATGTTGTCGATCGCGCACAGGTGCGGAAACAGGTTGAACGATTGAAACACCATGCCCACGCGCGCACGCATCTCGCGCAGCGTCTTCGCATCGCCGCCGCGCATGTTCGGGCGCAGCTTGAAGCCGGCGATCTCGACGGTCCCCTCGTCGAACGTCTCGAGGTAGTTGAGGCAGCGCAGGAGCGTGGACTTGCCGCCGCCCGAGGGCCCGACGATCGCGATGGTCTCTCCCTTCGCGACCTCCGCGGTGACGCCCTGCAGAACGACGCGGTCGCCGTGGCGCTTAGAGAGTGTGCGGACGCTGATCACGGGCCAGCTTCCTTTCGAGGCGACGCGCCAGCTCCGACAGCGGGAAGCTGAGCACGAGGTAGAGCGCCGCACATGCAAGGCCTGGAATCAGCCAGCCGCGCATGTCGACCGCGGCGATCGTCATCCGCTTCGTCAGCTCGATCACGGTGATCACGCTGACCAGCGACGAGTCCTTGAGCAGCGAGACGAAGTCGTTCGTCATCGGCGGCAACGCGAGGCGGAGCGCCTGTGGGATCATCACGTGGCGCAGCGTCTGCCAGGGCCCCATGCCGAGCGCACGCGACGCCTCGCTCTGCCCGCGCGGGATCGCGAGCAGCGCCCCGCGATAGACCTCGGCCTCGTACGCCGCGTAGTTGAGGCCGAGGCCGAGCACGGCGGCCTGCACCGGCCCGAGGTTGATGTACCCGGCGAGGCCGTAGTAGAGGACGAACAGCTGCAGCAGCACCGGGGTCCCGCGGAACAGCTCGATGTACGCGCGCGCCGCGATCTTGAGCGGCATGCTGCCGTAGACCCTCGCGACCGCCAGCAGCATGCCGAGCGGCACCGCGAGGAAGAACGCGAGCAGGCTGATCTTCAGCGTGACGAGCGCGGCGGAGAGGAACTGCATCAGCATGTCGCCGTCGAAGCTGCGCGTCTTGTGCTTCACGCCGGTCGAGGTCTGCTCCTCGCTCTGGCGGTCGTCCCACAGCTTCGCTTTGTCGAGGATCGCCTTCAGCTCGCCGTCCTTGCGCATGTCCGCGAGCGCGCCGTCGATCGCGGCCTTGAGCTCGGCGTCGCCCTTGCGCATCCCGATGACGTAGACGCCCCGCGCCACGTCGTACGGGAGGCAGCGCAGCGCCTTGTTGATGCAGCCGTAGCGGTCCGCGATGATGTTGTCGAGCAGCACGGCATCGCTGCGGCCGAGCTCGAGATCCCGATACGGCTCCTCGTTGCCCTCGTAGACCTTGACGTCGACCCCGGTGACCGAGAGCAGGATGTCGTGCGCGACCGTCTGGTTGAGCGTGCCGACGCGCTTGCCGACGAGATCGAACAGCGAGCGATACGGTTCGCCGGCGCGCACCGTCAGCGTCTCCGCGTACACGTAGTACGGATCCGAGACCAGGATCCGCTCGCGCCGCTCCTGCGTGGACTCGAGGCCGTTCATCACGACATCGAAGTCGCCGCGCTCGAGCGAGGGCACGAGGTTCGACCAGTTGTACTGGACCATCCGCGCCTTGACCCCGAGGCGGCGGGCGATCGAATTCATGATGTCGACCTCGAACCCGATCAACTGACTCGGATTCGCCGGATCTTCGTAGACGAACGGCTCGCCCCCCTGGATGTCGGCGCCCCACGTGATCTCGCCGCGTTGCTTGATTCCGGCGAGGGTCTGGCCCTTGGGGTCCTGAGTGTTCCCGCACGCAACGATTGCGCACGTCGCCGCCAGTAGCAGTCGGAGCCCCCAGGTCACGCGCGGCTACGCTACCATCGGCCCATGGATCTGGGGCGCATGCTGGACAAGTGCGTTCGCGACCAATGGTCGATCACCGACCTCGACTGGTCGGTACCTCCGCCCGCGATGACTCGCGACAAGGAGGAGATGATCGTCCAGGCATTCCTCGACATGGCCGGCATCGAGCGGCTCGCCGGTGCGCTGTTCGAAGCCCAGCGCGAGAAGACGAGTGATCCCACGCTCCGCAAGATCTTCTCGACCTTCGTCGCCGACGAGAAGCGGCACGCCGCAGTCGCGCAGCGCCTCTCCGAGCACTACGACGTGCACAAGCTCCGTACGTACACCGAGAGCGCCGCGCTCACGAAGTTCCGGCCGCACTTCCTCGCGCTCGTGCGTGAGACATCGCCCGAGATCGCGAACGCGTACATCACCTCGGGCGAGTTGATCCTCGATGTCGCGCTGCTGCGCTCGCTCGATGACTACGTCGCGGATGACATGAGCCATCAGGCGATGCAGCTCATCAACCGCGACGAGTCCCGCCACATCGCGATCGACTTCCACATGACCGAGTACTACTGCTCCGACGTCCACCTCGCCGAGGTGGCGAAGCGCCCGCGCCCACCGCTCCGCGAGATGATCCGGATGGCCCGCGTGCTCGGCACGATGATGTGGCATGCGAAGCCCTTCCTCGAGCAGGTGTTCCTGAAGCCGATGGATCGCACCGATCCCTCCGGCCATCGCATCCGCGAGGCGTTCAAGCGGATCCAGCTCGTGCTCCGCAAGCCCACGGTGGCGCGCACAGCGTTCTCGCGGTTCATGATCAAGTCGCAGGAGCTCTACAATCACCCGATCATCGGCAGGCTGTTTGGACGGTTCCTGCTCCGCGCCCTCGGCGCCGAGGATCGCGCGGCCCGGATCCTGTTCACGCCGGAAGAGCTGGCGCGCACCCAGGCGATGACGTTCGACGAGCTCGCCGAGGACGCGCTCGCCGTGAAATACAGCTGACGTTGCGGATCTCGCGCACACACTGGATCGTGATCGTCGCGGGCCTCGGCACGCTGCACTTCGCGCTCAACCACCTGTTCGGAGTTGGCTCGACCGGTGGGTTATGGTGCACCGATCTGGGAAACACCCTCGCGAGTGGAGCGGCGGCGATCTCCGCGTTCGCGACCGCGACGCGCGAGCGAGAACGGCACGACAAGATCGCATGGATCGCGATCGGCACCGGAATGGGCGCGTGGTGCGTGGCGGCCACCGTGTGGTCGGTCCGCGAGCTCCTTCTCGCAGATATCGCGCCCGCGCCGAGCTGGGTGGACGGACCGTTCTACCTCCTCGCGCCGGCCTTCGCGGTAGCCCTGGTGTACTTCCGGCGCGGACGCAGATCGCGTGCCCTGCGGCTTCGCCAGATCGCGGATCTCGGCATCCTCACCGCGGTCGTCGTGATGGCCGGGACCCTGGTGCTCGCTCCTTCGCTGCGCCAGAGCGGCGTCACGTCATACCTTCCGCTCGCGATCGGCTACCCCGCGTTTCACCTCGCGGTGGTCCTCGTCGCAATCGGTAGCCTCGCGCGCGGATCCTGGGGACCGCGTCGGATCGTGCTCGGGATCCTGATCTGGGCGAACCTCGGGTTTGCCGTCGTGGATCTCCTGTACGGCTCGAAGGTCCTCGTCCGGAACTTCCAGACCGGCATCGAGGACACGCTGTGGATCGTGGGGTTCTTGTCCATCTGCTGGGCCTCCGCCGAGGAGCGAGCCGTCCTCGAGCGCCCCGATGCGAGCTCCACGCCCGTGAAGATGCCGTCGTGGAATGCCGTCGTGAGCGCCGTCGCGTTGATCGCGCTCGCCGGGCTGTGCAGCGACGCCCTGCTCCGCCTTCACGGCGCGGAATGGACGATCGTGGCCGTCGCGGCGGTCATCCTGGGCGCGTTCGTGAGCTTGCGCATGTGGACGGGAGAGCGCGCCGAGGGGGCGTATCTCGATGCCGTCGCCATCGGTGAGGAGAGAGAGCGTGCGCTCACCGCCGAGCGCGGAAAATCGAGCCGCTTGCGCGCGGTCAGCTCGCTGGCCGGCGGCACCGCACACGAGCTCAACAACCTCCTGCAAGCGATCACCGGGAGCCTCGCGCTGCTCCGCCGGCGCGCCGGTCGCGGTGAAGATGTCTCTGCCTACGTGATCGCGATCGAGAAGGCCTTCGCCCAGATCAGCGACCAGGTCGATGATCTTCGCAGGCTCTCGCCGACGGAGAGCCCGCAGGGGATGATCCTGCTGCTCCCCGGCGGCGATCACGATGGGAGGCTCGCCGCGGTCCTCGCCGAAGCCGGGTTCGCGCCGGCATCGCTCCCGGATCTCGATTCTGCGCTGCGCGCTGCGAAGGGCCCCGGAGTGTGCGCGCTGATCGCCTCGCACGAGGAAGCGGCCGCCCTCGTCGGTCTCGGCTTCACCCTGCCGATCATTCGGCGGGAGATCGGAAGCGAGAACCTCCTCGACGCGGTGGTCGCGGTCGTCGAGATCGTCAGCGAAGCTCCGAGCGCATAGGTTGCGCCCATCCTCGACGTTCCAGGCGTGATGGTCGCGGGCTCCGAAGTGCCCAACCTACTCGAGCCCGGTGCAGCGGCGTCACTGGTGGTGTCGCAGGACGTCGACCTCGCGGTCGCTTTGGAGAAGCTCGTGACCGATCGTACCCGCGACAAGGGCGACCGCGATCTGCTGGTGTTTGCGGGTTTGCTGAGGTTCATGACCGAGATCGATCAGGACGAGCTCGTCATCCGATGTCTCGGTCTCGCCAACTCGCCCGCCGGGATCACATCCCGCGTGTCGCGACGTAGATGTCCGGCGTGCCTGCCTTGGCGCTGCTGAGATAGAGCCGGCACCCGTCGGGCGAGATCCAGCTGGGCCCTTCCGCGGCGGACGAGCTCAGCAGTAGCAGCGCGGTCGGCGTCGTGAACGTCGCCGCGGCCGATGCGCGCGTGGTCACGTAGAGATCGGCCTGCCCGAGCCCACCGGGTGCGTTCGACCCGAAGAACAGCGTGAGCCCGTCGCGGGAGATCACCGGATCTCCTTCGTCACTGGCGCCGAAGCCCGGTAGATCGACCCGCACCGGCGGTCCGAACGAGGTCTGACCGAGACGAGCCGCGCTGTAGATCTCGAAGTCGCCGGTGCGGTTCGACGAGAAGTAGAGCGCGTCGCTCCCGAGGTACGGTTGTTGCTCGACGGTGGCGGTGTCGAGGCTGGTCAGCTCGCCGACCAGAGCGAACGGCACGCCGCGGGAGCTGCGCTGACCGAGATACAGGTCTGCGACCCCCGACGCCCCGCGATTCGAACGGAAGATCAGCACCAGCTCGTCGGGCGAGATCGTGGGTTCGAAGTCCGCGGCGGCGACGTTGAGCTCGGAGATCGCAACGCTCGAGAACGGCGCCGCCTCGCTGGCGCGCGTGGCCCGCTCGAGATCTGGGCTGCCGCTGCGATTGGTCCACAGGTACATCGTCAGCTCGTCGTCGGTGAGCCGACTCGTCGCCTCGACGAGGGTCGGGTCTGACACCCCGGGGACCAGGATCGGGGCGCCGAACGCGGCGGTCGGATCGCAGCGGGTTTCGGTGCCATCCAGCGCGCCACCATCGACGCGCGGATCGAAGTCGATGCGCCCGCAACTCGGCATGCTCACGAGCAGCAAGAACATCGGGAGCCGGGACCGCGACACGCGTGCACCAGTCTACGTGGTAGCGACCCGGGTCGCGAACTCAGACGCGAGCTGTGGCGCTAGCGAATCTGGCCCGCGGGTGCCACCGGCTCGGCCGCCGGCTTCTCGACTCCCGCAACCCGATGATGACAAGCTCATCGTGGGATTCGAGAGCATCGACGGCTTCTCCGCCAAGGACCTTTACGCCGTAGGCTGGCAAGGCGAGATCTGGCAGCGCAAGGGCGCTCGTTGGCGCCTCATCGACTCGCGGGTCCCGTCCAATCTGAACGCCGTGTGCTGCGCCGAAGACGGCGTGGTCTACGCCGTCGGCGACGGCGGCGTGATGATCAAGGGCCGTGACGACGACTGGACTGTCATCGACACCGGACTGACCGAGAACCTGCAAGACGTGCGCGATCACGATGGCACGATCTATGTCGTCACGGACTTCGACATCCTGGAGTTGGTGAACGACAGACTGCAGCCGGTGGCTGCGCTTCACGAGGCAGATGACGCCCCCGAGAGCTGCCTGCGCTTGCTGAAGGCGACCGACGGCCTTGTGTCGCTTGGCCAGAAAGAAGTGTTCAAGTTGCACTCCGGCCGGTGGCAGCGAGTGGTTTGACATCGGTGCCGCGGGCGAGCTGCGCGGCGAGGACAAGGTAGTCGTGTTGATGGTGGACGGGTGTCGCATGCCTCGTGGCGGAACGGCGACGTATCGCCGCGCACGTACTCCTCGGTCAGGCCGCGAAGCCGCGAAGCCGCGGTGGCGGAACGCCCGGCGAACCCCGCGGCCCACGGGCGGTCGTCAGTCTTCGACTTGCGAGACGTCGTACCCGCAGATCGTTCCGGTGCACTCGGTCGCCGACGGCGTGAGCTCCTTTTGCGTCGGGGGGTGGAACCGCGGGCGGTTGCGTCGGCAACGGGACGGCCACCGGTGCATTGGTCGCGGGCGAGGGTGTGAATGCCCTTGGCGCTTGGCGTGCAGAACGAGTAGCGACTCCGGCACGTCTTGGCGAATCCAGGCGATGGGTCGCCACCAAAGCCCGCGGTCCGCGAGGGTGTTAGCTCGGCCGCTCTCCGGCGTTTACAACCACTGTGCAGCGCCTCCTCGTAGTTGCAGTGGTGATTTCAATGACTTCGGTCGTGTCCGCGGATCCGGGCCCGTGGATCTTCGGCCAGTGCGCGCGGATCTCCGATGGCACCGTGCGGACCTGGGTTCCCATCCCGGAGCGGGCGCACCCGATCCCGCACGGCGAGAGAGACGTTCGCTGCGGAACACCCGCCGGCAACCTGGTTCTGGGACCACGCGGCGAAATCCGGTCGCAGGACTTCCTCGATCCATCGAAGATGTACGACCTCGGCGTCGAGCCCCGCGCGCGTCAGCTCGGGGTGCTCGAACGCAGCGCGTGCTGGGTCGATGTGGCGGGCAAGGTCGGCTGCGTGAACCAGCCGCCGAGGTCCTCCGCCGCGAAGCTCGCCGCGCTGCTCGGCGCCGAGGGCGCGGTCGACCGGCTGCTGCCAGGCGCTTCCTGCGCGCTGATGCGCGATCATCGCGTGTTGTGCATGCGGCGCAATGCGGCCATCGAGCTCGTCACGCTGTGGCGTGATGCGACACAGGCATCGGTTTGGCCCCAGGACACCGACGGCTACGCCGGATGCGCGCTGCTCCGCACCGGGACCGTGAGTTGCCGGGGCGACAACTCGATGGGCCAGCGCGGTCAGTGGGGCAAGCTTGATCCGGCGTCGCCGACGCCGATCCGCGGGCTCGAACGGTTCGACGAGGTCAGCGCCTGGCACGACCGCGCGTGCGCTCGCAAGGGTGGTCAGGTCTGGTGCTGGGGAGCCGCGGCACAACGCCAGAGTGGCGACGCCGCGCTCGCCGCGAGCAAGGGCATTCGCAGTTGCGAGGTCGATACCGTCGCGACGCGCGAGGCCAAGCAGCGCTACGAGAATACGCAGCGCGCGTGTCACGACGGATCTCGCCCCACGCAGGGGGACGATCCGATGTGTCGCGAGGCCTGGTCCGCGTTGCCTCCGGAGGTGATTTACAAGGACCTCGGCGAACGCTGCGATCCGTCGAGCGATCACAGCTCGATCCGCTGGGCGCCCCCAACGCGGGTCGATGGGATCGACGACGCGGTAGCGCTGTTCGTCGGCGAGCGGACCTGTGTGTTGACCGCGCGTGATTCGGTAGTTTGCTTTGGCTTCGACAAGCCCGGCCTCCACGAAGTAGTCCGTTTCACGGCGGGCCCTGTCGTGGTCCCGCCGGTCGAAGCCACGATCGTCGTGCCGCCGCGTGGGGTCTCGCTCGTGGTAGGTGACGCGGGCGTGATGGTCACGTCCCGCCGCGGAGCGCATACGCTCCACACCGTCGACCGTGGTCTGGGTCAGGGGACGCCGCTCGCTGTCGACGTGCGCGATGCCGTCACGTTTCCGCGCAGGTGCCTGCTCCACGCGGGCGGTGCGGTCGAATGCGACCTCGCGAACGGTGCGACGAACACGTTCCCCACGCTCGCGGACACGGTGCGGCTCTCGTGGATCGGCGGCCAGGGTTGTGTCCTCGGGAGCACCGGTGTGCTCCAGTGCGACCTGCCGGGCTCGTCGTCGAGTGGAGCCCGCGCAGCGCTCCGTCTCTCCTTCGCGGGCCCGATCATCGCGCACGACGGCTTCTGCGCCCTGTACGTCGGCGGCGCTGTGCGCTGCCTCGATAGCTACGACGCACCGGCGCGTCAGATCTGGACAGGAATCACCGCGCTCGCTGCCGATCCGATCTTCGGCGGTGCCTGTGCGCTCACCGACCAGCGCACGGTCGAGTGCACCGGCTACAACGGCACGTTCCAGCGCGGCGACGAGCTGGCGGTGACCAAGCGGGTCACGAAGGTCGCGGGCTTGTCGGCGGTCACGCAACTCGCGGTATCGAGCTCGCACGCGTGCGCGCTGACCGCCGAGGGCGAGGTGTGGTGCTGGGGACGCGCCACGGAGCGCGAGACCGGGACCGCAGCATACGACGCGGCGAAGATCCGGACGCAATGCGCCCTTGACGTGAAGGCGATGGATCGGACGGCTACCGCTCTCGCGAAGTCGCGCGCCGAATGCCGCGGCGCGACGCCACCCGCGAGTTGCCGCCCCGTGAAGCGGCTCGAGATCGATGGATGCGAGCAGCCCGACGGCTACGGCCCGGTCCGTCGGGTGGCCACGCCGATGAAGATCCCTGGTCTGGATCACGCGATCGCGATCGGCGCCGGCGAAGGGCGGACGTGCGCGATCACGCAGATCGGAACGAAGCCCGCGCGGCTCGTGTGCTGGGGGCGCGGATTCCAGGGTCTCGACGCCGTGCCCGCGTCCGTGGAGTGAGCCTATTGCTGCAAGGTGGACGTGCAGTCCGCACAACGCGACGTGCCGCCGCGGCGCTTGTCGATCACCGTGATGCCGAGCGAGCGCGCTTCGCGCGCGATCGTTCTGATATCGCATCGCACCGCCTAGCCCTCGGCGAACGGTGCTGACGTCGCTGCGCGGTGCTTCACCGCCCGTGCGGTCGAGCGTGCCTTCGCCGGGCGGCTCGTCGCGCTCGGCACCTCGTAGAAATCGATCCGCCCGTACGTCATCCACCCCTCGCGCAACAGCCATGTCTTCGGCTCCCACACGATCATCGGCTCGTACGCCGCCGCCGGCGTGAACGCGAAGCTCGGATCCGCGAACGCCGTCCAGCCGCGAAACGACGTGCCCGACGAATACGGATCGACCTTCCACGTCACGTCGCAGTCCTCGCGGTGCTTGCGCCAATTGTTCAGCACGTACGCCAGTGCGTGGCGCGCCCGCCGCCGGCTATCGATCACCTCGGCGTGGTAGCGGTCGCTGAACACCTTCCCCGCGCGTCGCATCACCTCGTGCGTCTCCGGATCGACCTCGGTGAGCACCGCGTTCATCCGCTTCGCCGCCGAGATCTGGAACGCCTGCATGCCGCGCGCAAGCGCTGTCTTCCCCGTCGCCTCCACGAGCAGGTGAAGGTGCGTGCCCTGGATCGAGATGTGAACGATCCGGAAGTCCTCGCGCGAAGCCACCACCCCCGTCGCCCCGCGCAGCGCACGGTACATCGCCCGTCGCCGCAGCGGCCGCACCGCCTTCTCCACCCGCAGCACCACGTGCACGGGCTCGCTCGCCTTGAACGTCCGCCGCACCTCGTGTCGCTCCGAGGAGCGCTCGCCCTTCGGCGGGCGCCCGATCCGCTTCGGCGGCTCGCCGGCCTTTGCCCGCCGCGCCTTGCGCTGCTTGCGCGGTGTCCGTCCGATCATCGCCGCTGACGCCCCACACCACGTAGGCCTGCGTGACCGTGCCGCCGGCGGAACCGTCAGCGTCGCGAACGGAGGATCGATCTCGATGCTGTCGCACATCCCGTCGATTCATCGCCGTTCCCCCGGTGGTCGCGATTGGGGTCGCGACCACGGACGCGTCTCGACTCCGTCGCGAACCAGGGACATGATGATTCGTGCCGTTCTGGTTGGCTCTTGCCGGAATCCTCGCGGTCGGGTGCGGTCGCATCTCGTTCGACCCGTGGAACGACGGCGGCGTCCGCGACGCATCGCTCGATGGGATCACGGATGGCCCGACCGCGGCGTTCGACGACTTCAACCGTCCCGACAGTTCGACCGTGGGACCGAACTGGACCACCGTGGGCGGTGCCCTGGCGAGGCTGCCCGCGGTCTCGGCGGGTCGCGCGACATGTTGCGCGACCGTCGCCAACGACGAGTCGACGGCCTTGTGGGTGACAGCTTTCGCAGCGGACCAGTTCTCGCAGATCACGCTGATCGGCACCTCGGATGACGTCCTCGGCGCGATCGTGCGCGGATCGACCACGGACGACACGCTGTACTTCTGCGGCATGGACATGAACAACTTCGGCGATCGACGCGTACGGATCGTTCGGTGGCTCAGCCACACCGCCGTCACGCTTGCTACGGGCACGGCGACCCTGGTCAGTGGGGATGTGGTCCGGCTGGCGATCCTCGGAACCACGCTGACGTGCTCGCTCAACGGAGCCGCGGTCCTCACCACAGCCGATCCGAACATCCCGGAAGGGCGCAGCGGCTTCTTCGTCCTGAGCGCGGCCACCGGTGGTGCCGCCGTCGATGACTGGTCCGGCGGGCGGCTCTGATCTCGGGGATGGAAGCAGGACCAATGAAACCGCGCGGTCTTAGCGAATCTGTCCCGGTGGTGCCACCGGCTCGGACGCCGGCTTCTCGACGCCCTCCGCGACCGTCATCGGATAGCCCTTGCGGTGCCAGTCGTTGATGCCCTCGTCGAGGATCGCCGACTTCGTGTGACCGCGTGCGCGCAGCGCATCGACGACCTCGCCGGAGAGGTGATGCGGGCAAGCACAGTACGCGATCACCCACGTGTCCTTCGGGATCTCCGGGAGGCGCGTGAGATCGTGATACGGAATCGAGACCGCTCCCGTGATGTGGGCGCGCATCCACTCCGATGGCGGGCGCGCATCGATGATGATGAACTTCCGCTTCTCCTTGTAGGCCTTGTTCACCGCGTCGACGCTGATGAACCGATCGTCGCGCGGCGTCCACTCGGGCTCCTTGCCCTTCGGGAAGATCACGAGCCGCTCCTTGCCCGTCGGCGCCGGGAGCTGCGCGATCACTTGCCCGCCGGGGTTCGCGAACGCGCGGATGCGCGCGATCAGATCGGCGATCTGCGCCTCGGTCAGCTTCCCCTTGAACGCCTCCATCTTCGTGCCCGCGCGACCGTTGACGATCGCGTGGCGCAGGAACGGGTCGGTCGCCTGCTGCAGGAAGGCCGCGTTCGCGAGGTGCACCGCCTCGCCGCGCGACGAGGTATCGCCATGGCACACGCGACAGGTCGAGTCGTAGAGCGCCATCCCGTTCTTCGCATCACCACCCTTCGCGACCGGGGGAAGCGTCTTCGGGGCGACCTTGCCGGTCTCGCGCACGAACGCCACGAGCTTCGCGATCGCCGCATCGTCGAGCGGACCGCCGAGCTGCTTGCCGTACGCGGCCATCGACGTGCCCGGCCGCCCGGTCGCGATCGACCTCGTCAGAAACTCGTCGGTCACGCTCTCGAGGAACGTCGCCGTGACGAGCGACGGCGCATGATCCGCCGCATAGCCCTCGAGCTGCTTACCGTGGCACGGCGCGCACAGCCCCGCGTACAGATCGGGGCCGGCGAGCTTGCTCGGATCGCCGATCATCGGCATCGGCGATGGCGTAGGCGCGGGCGCCGGTTTCGGCGCGGGTGCCGGTTGCGGCGCCGGCCTTGGATCGCTCGTGCCGGCCGGTGGCGCGGCGTTCGAGTTGCACGCTACCAAAACAAACATCCACAGCGCTCTCACGCTGTGGACTATGCCATCGCTGCGCTCGAGCGCGACTATCGGTGGTCGCGAACGACCGGACCCGACGGCGGTGGAGGCGGCGGCGGATCGCTGCGGTGATCGCGCACCTGCGGTCCATCGTTGCGGGGCCCACCACCACCACCACTCCGCCAGCGACCCTCGACGTAGACGTGGCCACGACCGCGGCGCTCCCAGCGGCCCTCGTCCCACTCGTAGCCGGCGCGCTGACGCTCCCAGTATCCCTCGCGCCAGACCCACTGCCGGTTCTGGCGCGTCCAGCGTCCCTGGATGAAGAGGAAGCCGGGGCGGGTCTCGACGACCACCGCGCGCGGCGGCGGTGGCTCCTCGTCGACCTCGACGACGGCGACCGGGACACCCACGCGACCGTGGGCACGTACGACACAACCAGCGGACCCCGCCGCGACGGCCACGACCAGGGCAAAGCTACCAAGTGCGTTTATCAGCTTCATCTTCGCAATCCTCCTCAGGGTGGGGTCACTCAGAGCAAACGAGAGACCATCCCGAATGCCGTGGCGCCCCAAATGGTTACGTGGTCCACCGGACCCGATCGTGAGCATGTGACCTGTGGATTTCACACCACACCGGGCAGTATGCCTCGCAGATCTGGTGTGTGGCTACCCGACATCCAGTTGGGGTACGCTCGCATGATGGGGCGTCATCTGCTCGTGCTCGTGCTGGTGAGCAGCGCGTGCAAAGCCGAGCTGATGGATCCGGGAGACGGAAATCCCGACGCGTTGTTTAACCCCAGCGGCGATTCTGGAGTCGATGCGGCGGACGCCGCCATGCTCGGTCCGTGGAGCACGCCGATGATGGTTCCCGGGGCGAGCGGCGCGGGAGAGCAGGACGACGGCACGCTGAGCTCGTCGGGCCTCGAGCTCGTGTTCTCGATCGCCAACGCGGCGGACGCGAACCGCAAGGATCTATTTCTGTCGACGCGCGGCAGCACGGCAGTCCCGTTCGGCACGCCGGCAAAGCTGTTGTTCAGTGTGGTCGGCACGAGCGAGGAGACGCCGCGGTTCTCCGCGGACGACAAGACGCTGTACTTCGCGTCGGATCGCGCCGGAGGAGCCGGCGGGCTCGACATCTACAAGGTGACGCGCATGGCGATCGGCG
>JAYVLW010000472.1:0-4168 GCA_043759315.1 Myxococcales bacterium | reverse complement strand
CCGGGCGGCATCCTCGCCCTGATGTGGGAGTCGCTGCACCGCGAAGCCGGCTGGTTCTTCACGTCGCACGGCTTCACCCGCGTCGGCGTCGCCGGCCTCAAGTTCGACGCGCGCACCCCGGGCGTCGCGAAGTCCGAGACCAACCTCATGATCCAGACCGAAGAAGGCGACAAGTTCATGGATCGCGACAAGGTGATCGATCAGCTCGACAGCGTGATCGTCTCCGTCGGAGGCATCGCCGGGCTCCGCGCGATCGAGCGCAAGGGCAACGAGCTCGAGCGCCTCGTCCTGACCCGCTGCCCGATCCCGCAGAGCGCGATGAACTTCACCGAGGACTGCAACATCGCGTTCGCGCGCTCCGCGGAAGCGGCCGCGCTCAAGGCCAGTGCGCTCGCCGACTTCGAAGGCGCGATCGACACGCTGCCCGCGCCCAGCAAGGACCTCCTGATGGCGCTCGCCGACCTCCGCCTCTCGGCGCAGATGGTCGAGGATCCGAACGCGAGCGCGGTCGGCCCGACAGCGTCGGTGGTGGTCGACTTCCGTCTCGACGACCAGGCGCTCAAGGGCTTGTTCTCGAAGGACGGCACCGCGTTCAAGAGCTCGGTGCTGAACCTCATGGACGCGACCCAGCTCGTCCGCACCGTGGCCGACATCACGGGCGAGCGCTCGAAGATCCGCACGAAGTCGACCGCCGTGGCGGACAAGATGGCGACGGTGTTCTCCGATGCGAAGAAGCAGTACGAGCGCCTCCTCTCGATCGACGGCGCGCGCATCGACACGCTCGGCGAGATCGGCGGCAACGCGATCGAGGTCCGCTACGCTGTCGACAGCTCCAACCGCCCGCTCTACGACAACGCGATCAGCCAGTCGGTCGCCCAGGCCCGCGCCGGCGTGGTCAGCGCGATGTACGACAAGCTCCGCGACGAAGCGAGCCACATGCCGAGCTCCGGCGGCTCCTCGGCGGCGCACCCCGAGCAGATCGCATCGTTCGCGCTGCTCGGCCTCGCAGCTGCCGAGAAGACCGAGCTCCGCGTCTCGCTCAAGACCGACAACGGCTCGAACCCGCTGCTCGTCGGTCCCCGCAAGCGCTACGACGCGGCGGGCTTCGCGAGCATCGACGTGTTCGCGAAGGGTCCGCAGGTCGCGACTATCGCCGCCGGTCTGTTCGATATCGACGCGATCATCGACGCCCCGCGGTGAGCGCGACGGTCGGCGTCGCGGGGGTGAGGGCGATGATGTGCCCGAGCTCGCGATCGCGGGCGCAGCGCTTCGAATCGGCGGCGCAGGAGATGCGCAGCTCCGCGGAGTTGTCGGGGGACCGGAACCGATCGTAGGCGGCGAGCGCCGCGGCGGCTTCGGCGCGCCCGAGGGCGGCGAGCGCCGTGGCCTGGCTGCGGAGCAGATCGGGATCGCGCGGTGCGAGCTCGAGGCCCTTGGTCGCCGCGGCGAGCGCGCCCGGGTTGTCGCCCGCCGATCCGAGCACGCGGGCGTACAGCATCCACGCCACGGAGTTGCCGGGGGCGCGCTCGGTGCACGCCTTCGCCGGCGCGATCGCCTCGTCCCACCGCCACACGCGGGCGAGCGCATCGGCGGCCACCGCGTCCAGGACAGCCGGGCCGGGCGTCGGCAACAGCGGCCGCGCCTCCGCGATCAACGCGAGCGCATCCTCGACCCGCCCCTGCTTCGACGCCACCCAGCCGAGCTGCACGAGCACCATCGCGCGGGCGCGCTTGTCACCGGCGGGCACCGCCGCGAGCGCGGTCTCCAGCACCGTGCGCGCCTCCTCGAGCCGCTCGGTGACCGTGTTGACGAGCGCCATCCCGTGCTCGTACTCACGCTCCCACACGGGGCGGGTCGTCGAGATCGCCGCGCCCTCGCCGAGCTGCACGTGGGTCTCGGCGATCAGGGTGATCGGCTGCGCCTTGCACGGGTCGAGCACCACATCGCGCGCGCCCTTGGCGCCGGCGATGAAGGCCTTGCCCTCGGGGGTGTTCGCCGCCGCGCACACGTTCGCCTGCATCTTCAGCGTGCGGCTACGGTGGCGCAGGCGCGCGGTGACGCTCAGCGGCAGCTGGGCCGGTGTCAGCGTCTTCGGAACCTCGAACGTGTAGCGCGTGACCTGCGCCTCGCGCGCGGCGACCGTCTGCGTCGCGATCTGCGTGCGGAAGCTGGCCATCTGGTGCTCCTCGAGCACGGTGCCGGTCTCGTCAACCACGAGGGTCCGCAGCACGTGCGTGTCCTCGTCGTTCGGATCGATCTCGTGGGTGAGGCCCGACGACGCGATCCGCCCCCCGGCCTTGTCGGTGATGTCGATCTCGACCCACGCGTCCTGGATATCGAGCACGCCGCCGGGGAACCGATGACCGACGAGCAGATTGCGGATCACGACGTCGATCGCGAGCTTGCCGCCTGGCACCACCGGCGCCCCGTCCGCGGGGAGATGCCAGGTGGCGCCCGACGGCTTCTCCGTCCGCGCGGCCGCGACATCGATGGAGGCAGCGCCCTCGAGCTTCGTGCGGAGGCGTGCGAGGTGCTCGGTGTCGCCGCGCATCGACGCCATCCACGTGTGACCGCCGAGGAACCGGTGCGATGCCATGGTCTTCCCGGTCGGGCCGTCCTTGGCGCCGTACTCGGCCGCCGTCGCGGGCTCGCGCTCCATGTGGCACGCGATGCAATCCTTCTTCTCGACCTTGTCGACGCGGCCCATGCCGTTGCCGTTCCACGCCGAGTTGCGCCACATGCCCGGCTCGTCGAGGCCGGAGAGGTGCACGGGCATGCCCATGTCGGCGGAGAGGAAGCCGCGGTGACATCCGACGCACAGCTCGGTGCCGGTCGACTTCACGGTGACCTGGGCCTTGTGGCGCGCGACCGACCGCGGATCCGCGAGCGTCGGCGCCTCGATCGCCGTGGCCGACCACACGTAGCTGCCGTTGCCGTCCTTCGTGGTGCTCGTGATGCCGTGGCACAGGCGACACGTCACGCCGGAGTGCGAACGGAGATCCGCCGCGGGCACGGGTGCGCCACTGGTCATCATCCCGTCGACCATCAACGGCATGTCGTGACAGCCACCGCAGTGCTGGCTGGCCTTGTTGCCGAGATCGTGGCGCATCAGCTCCACGTTGACCCGGTAGATCGGGTTGCCGAACGATGCGAACGAGTGCGCGCTGGTTCCCCACTGCGCCGCGGCGTCGGGGTGGCACGTGGCGCAGCTATCGACGTCCGCGAGCATGCTGCCGTCGCTGACAGCATCCGCCGAGGGCGTGAAGCTGGTCGCCGGGCGATCGAGCTTCACGAGGCTCGGGAAGAACTCCCCTGTCCCGCTCGGCAGCCGCGCGGCCGCGAGCACGGCGTTGTGCGCAACGACCGGATCCGCGGGACGCGACTCCTGACCACCGCACGCGGTCAGCGCCAGCCCGAGAACCGCCATGCTGCGCAGGGTGGTCATCTTTACTTCTTCCGGCGCGAGATCAGGAGGAACAGCGCGATGAACATCAGGCCGGCCGAGGCCCCGAAGCCAAAGCCCATCGCCTTCGTGCCCGGCGGCTGCGCGAACTTCGCGCCATCGGGGGCAGGCGCCGGGGGCCGCGCCCCGCTCTTCACCTTCTTGAGCCCGATCTCCCACAGGTCGCGCTTCACCATGCTCGCGACCTCGAGCTTGCCGCGCGGCGCGAAGGCGAGCTTGCTCGCGGCGATCGTGGGCTGAGCGCCGCCGTTCGGCGGACCGCCCCAGACGCCGCGCTGCGGGTTCTTGCACTTGATCGCGCCGGTCCACCAGTGGCGCATCGCGTAGCGCGCCTGGAAGTAGTTCTCCGTCGATGGCGAGGCGCCATACTCGAGGCCCTGCTTGGTCCACTGCTCGCGACCACCGGTGATCGGCTTCGCGTCCTTGAACCGCAGGTCATCCTTCATGTCGCTCTTGCCGTAGCGGGCGTGGAGACGGGTCAGCACGAACGCCCCCTGCGCGATCTGACCCTGCACGATGTCGCCGCCGAGCGTCATCAGATCGGCCTGGTTGACATCGAGCTCCGGGCACGGATCGCAGTGGTACTGCGGGCGGGCGGTCCAGGCGTACTCGGTGACCACCGCGCCGGGGTTCGCCTCGATCGTCTTGTCGAACAGCGCGGCGTAGAACTCGGCGAACCGGGTCTTGACCGAGTCCTTGACGTCG
>JAYVLW010000471.1:0-6043 GCA_043759315.1 Myxococcales bacterium | reverse complement strand
GTGCCGTCGTCGTGCTGGATGCGGACGTAGCGGCCGCTCTTGCCATCGGCGCCGAGCTCGGACCGCTCGACTCGGACCACGATGCCATCGGCGACGGCGACGAGCGGGCGGCCGCGCGGAGCATCGAGATCGATACCGCAATGGCCTGCGCCGCACTCGGGCCTCTCGACGCCTTCGCGGGTGGCACCGAAGTGACGACTCGCTAGCTCGGGCATCAGCTCGGCGCTCGACGTGACCGGATGGATCCAGCCGCGCAGGGACGGATAGACGCTAGCGAGGTCCTCGCCATCGAGCGTGGGCATCGGATAGCGCGCTTCGAGCGCGGTCTCGATGTGCACGGGGCGCGGCGGCGCGGTCTCGTGCGCCCTCGCTGTGACGCCCGCGCGATCCGGATCGCTCGAGCCGAGATCGAGGTTCGCCAGGGCGGGAGAAGGCGCACGCGTGCTGCCGAGCGTGACGCGCGCGGCGCCGAGGCCAACGAGCACGGAGACCCCGACGACGATCGCGATCGCGGCGCGACGATGGCGCGGCGGTGGCGCGGCGAGCAACACGGGCGCGGCGCAGGACGGCAGCTCGACGAGCGGCCCGCGCGCGAAGCAGTCGCGGTGCCACAGCTCGACGGCACCGGTCGACGTGACCGACGGACGTCCTTCATGAAGCGCGACCGCGTGATGACAGCGCGGGCACTCGGAGACCACCATGGGGAACATGCTAGCGCGAGTCGGTGTCGCTGCACTCCCTACATGGCGGGAGCGGCCGGGATCAGCTCGACGGCTTGCGCATGATGATCAGGTGATTCGTGTGCGCCTTCGTGCCGTCGTAGTAGCCGAACCGGAAGCCGAGCTTGCGGCTGGGTTCGCGCGCGAACTCGTCCCGCCAGTCCTTCGCGATCGAGTTTCCAGCCTGGATGTGAGGGATCTGGAAGGCTCCGTAGGTCTCGTACGTGAAGCCCTTCGGCTTGCCCCACTTCGGGGGGACTCCCGTGGCGTCGGAGACCATCCACTGCACGTTGCCGATCAGATAGTCGCGGATGATCGAGAACGAGTCCCACGAGAGGAGGTAGCTGGCGGCCTTCGTCATGCCGGCGACGTTGCCCTTGAGCTCGAGGTGCTTGATCACCCGCATGTCCTTCTTCAGGTGATCGTTGTCGAGGTTGACCTGGATATGCCGGTAGATCTGGACGCGACCGCCGGGCTTCTTGAAGCGGATCTCGGCGTTCGCGAAGATCCGGTTGCGATAGTCGGGCGCACCGGTGGTGGGGTTCGGCGCAGCGCTCACGTCCGCGTCGGTGAGGTACTTGATGTTCCCCTCCGCATCGAGCTTGAAGTAGCGCAGCGAGACGACCTCGTAGCCGTGAACCTTGAGCGCGGACAGGCTGAAGATCAGGTTCGTCGGCAGCAGGCCGCCTCGCATCGCATCGATCATGTTGATCGTGTTGCTGAAGTTCACCCGGTAGAGGAAGCGCAGCTCGTACTCCACGGTGCGCAACGCCTTCTCGAGCGTCGGTGGACCCTTCTCGACGACGACCGGCTCCTCGTCGGAGTTCCCGTCGTCGGAGCGCTCGGGTTTGTCGGACTTGCCGACGGCGGGTGACTTCTTGTTCTTGATCGGAAGCGGGGCCGGCTTGGTCGGCCCGGGCTTCACCATCTTGCCGACCTCGGGCGACGACTTCTGCGTCGCGAGCGCCTCGAGCGTGCGCGGATCGCCGGCGGGCTCCAGCGACATCGTCGTGATCTCGTCGGCATCGGGGTACACGGTGAGCGCGGTCGAGAGATCACCACCCGCGAACGGATAGACGACCTTCTTCGGCGCGGTCGCCGGCACGTGCGCCACGAAGAACGGCGCCGCGACGTCGAGCCACGCCTTCTTGTACTGCGCCTGCGTCTTCTCGATGACGGCGCAGTGCTGCTTCACCAGATCCTTGCGGAAGCCCGCGGGCGCGGTGCCATCGCCTCCGCACGCACCGACGGCGAGGATGATCTTTCCGGTCGGCGTGAAGTCGTGACCACCGAGCGGCGGCTCGTCGGGGACCGGCGTCGGTTTCGGTGGAGGCGGCGGCGAGGGTGCCGGAGCCGGAGCCGGAGGTGCCGGCTTGGCGGCGGGCTTCGCCGGCGCGACGGTGGGCTCCGCCTCGGCCTTGTCGGTGCTGCTCCCGCAAGCGGAGATCATGAGAAGGAGCAGAGGCCACCGCATCTGGGAGGACTATGCAACGAATCCGCACCGGCTGGCTATTGACCTCCTTGGCGCTTCGCAGGGCCCGCCCCGGAGGGTCCGTGGCGCCTGCAATTCCTGGCTACCGCTCCGCGAGCTGGAGCGTCGCCGTCACGGCATTTCGCTGGATGGTGATCGAGGTCGAGTGCCGGGCGCCGAGCAGCAGGTCGGCGAGCTGGGCCGCACTCGTCAAGCGCCGCCCGTCGATGGCGAGCAAGCGATCGCCTTTGCGCAGGCCGAGCGAGGGAACCGCACCATCGAGGCGAAGCCATGCGACCCGCTCGTTCTCGACGATCACCACGACCGCGGCGGCGGCGAGGGGAGCCACCGCGTCTTGCAGCGAGATCACAGACAGGGCCGTTCCGTTCGCGCAGCCGATGATCGGCGGCCCGAGCGCCGGGCACACGAAGCCCGTCGCGACGGGCACCACCGGCGCCGTGTACCAGCCGACGACGGTGCGGACCGCGATCGCGAGATCCGTGTCGACCGGGCCGGTCAGCCGCGCGACGACCTGTGGTCCGTCGTGACTGATCACGATCGCCTTCGCGAGCGCCGCGGTGGACTCGGTGCGCGCCATCCGATCGACGACGCCGCGCACGCGCTGCTCCGCGAGCGCAGATGCGATCTCGAGGGTATCGATCGCGAGCCAGCCCTCGAGCGGATCCGGACTGACCGCGCCGAGCACCTGGAGCCCCGGCAGCACGATGCTCGCCGCGATCGGCGCGGTCGCGAGGTACGGCCGCGCGCGCGCGTGCGCCTCGGTATCGACCACCGAGCCCGAGTCGGCGGGCTTGCCATTGCCGAGGGTGGCGCTCCAGAGATCCGCGCCGATCCTGCTGAGCGGCGGGCATGCGACCACCGCGCGCGTGGCGATCACCACCGTCACATCGCGTGCGGCGGAGATCCCGACCGCGACCTGCTCGCCGGCGAGCGCTGCATCGATGACACAGCCGAACCGTGCCGGCCAGCGCGGCCTCAGCACATCCACGACGGCGCGTATGCGCGGAGTCGCGAGCGCAGAGCCATCTGCCGCGAGCACGATCTGAGCATCCGCCGGGATCCGCGCGAGAAGGCGCTCGCGTGGGGGCGCCGCCGGGGCACGGCAGGCGATGCACGCCGTGCTCCACAGCAGCAGCAGGCGTACGGCCCGTGAGGACATCCTTCAGCTGTAGCAGAACCGCGGCGCGGATTCGCAGGCTAAGGTCTGAGCATGGCGTCAGCAGATGAACGGATCCGCGAGATCTTGATCGGGTCGCCGACCATCGCCGTCCTCGGGATTCACCACGAGCCGGAGAAGGCAGCGTTCTACGTCCCCGAGTACCTCCACGACGAGGGCTACACGATCTACGGCGTCAACCCGAGGCTCGTCGGGACGACCCTGTTCGGCGAGCCTGTGCGCGCCACGCTCGCCGAGCTCGATCATCCGATCGATCTGGTCGACGTGTTCCGGCGCTCCGAGGCGATCGGCGATCACGTCGAGGATATCCTCGCGATGAAGCCGCGCCCGAAGGTGGTGTGGCTGCAGCTCGGGATCAAGAACGAGGACGCTGCGCGGACCCTCGAGGCCTCGGGGATCACGGTGATCCAGAACCGCTGCACCCTCGCCGACCACCAGCGTCTCGGCCTCGGTGCGCCACGAGCGCGCGGGGAGTAGCCCGCGCCGCGCGGCAGCGCACGACGGGACCCAGCCCGTGGCGCGATTTCAGCCGCTTGGAGCTGGCACGGTCGGTGCTCGGTCATGGGTCCTATGCTCGATTCCAACACCGCTTCCGCCCTCATCAAACCGCGCATGCCCGTCGTGTGCTCCGAGAACGGTCAGTTCGCTACCGTCGACCACGTCGAAGGTACCGACATGATCAAGCTGACCAAGGACAGGACCGGTCAGCACCACTACATCCCCCTCGCGTGGGTGACCTCGGTCGATGACAAGGTCCACGTCGATCGCACCGGCGATCAGGCGATGCGCGAGTGGTCCTCCACCCCCGACGCGAAGGCCTGATCGTCACTCGTCCCCCTCCCAGAAGTGGCTGCAAGCGACCTCGACTTGTGAGTCGAGCGGAACGAGCACCGGGCGCAAGAAATCACCCGCCGTAACAGGCGCTCGGCTTCACCGACGGACTACCATTTTCCGGTGCGAGTCCTGATCCAGCACCGGAGCCGGTACGTCTACGGGAGCCCGTCGCTGCTGGGGCCTCAGGTGGTTCGCCTGCGGCCCGCGGATCACACGCGCGCGCGGATCGAGAGCTACAAGCTGGCGATCGCGCCGGAGCACAAGCTGCACTGGCAGCGCGATCCGCACGGCAATCACGTCGCGCGCGTCACGTTCAAGGCCGGTCAGCGGGTCACCGCGCTCGAGCTCGTGGTCGAGCTCGGCGTCGAGATCCACCCGGTGAACCCGTTCGACTTCTTCCTCGATGACCGCGTGAAGAAGGTCCCGTTCCGCTATCCGGACCGTCTCGACGCGGAGCTCGCGCCCTACCTCGACACCGGCGATCCCGCGTACCGGCTGGGGAAGTTGACCACGGAGCTGCTGAAGAACCTGCCGTGGGAGGGCGAGACGATCGATCTGTTGATCAGCCTGAACGCCGCCATCCAGGACCGCGTCGCCTACGTGATCCGCGACGAGGCCGGCGTGTGGACGCCCGAGGAGACCTTGAAGCACGGCCGCGGGAGCTGCCGCGACTCGGCGGTGCTGCTGGTCGCGCTGATGCGCGCACGCGGAATCGCGGCGCGGTTCGTCTCGGGATATCTGGTGCAGCTCACCGACGAGGGCATGATCCCCGACGAGCCGAAGGGCGTCACGCGCGACGTGGTGGACCTCCACGCGTGGGCCGAGGCGTACGTGCCCGGTGGCGGGTGGATCGGCTTTGACGCCACGAGCGGCCTGCTGTGCGGCGAGGGCCACATCCCACTCGCGGCGACGGCATCGCCGGGCACGGCGTCGCCGCTCGACGGCACGAGCGAGTTCGCGGCGACCGAGGTCAGCTTCTCGACGACGATCCAGCGGCTCGGGCACGAGGCCCGGCCGACCGCGCCGTACCCGGACGAGGTGTGGCTCGACCTGCTCGCGGCCGGTGATCGCGCCGACGCCGCACTGTCGCTCGCGGGCCACGACGTGTGGATCGGCGGCGAGCCCACGTTCACGGCGCGAGAAGGTCAGGCGCGCGAGGAGTGGCAGGGCGGCGCGCTGGGTCCGGACAAGTGGCAGCGCGGACGCCTCCTCGCGGATGCGCTGCGCGATCGTCTGTCGCCGGGCGGCTGCGTGCTGCATCGGCTCGGCAAGGCCTACCCCGGCGAGAGCCTGCCGCGGTGGGCGCTCGACGTGATCGGCCGTCGCGATGGCCAGGCGATCTGGCCCGCGCGCACCACCCGCCAGGCAGGCACGGCCGCGGCCGCGCTCGAGGTCGGCACGTGCATCGCGCGCGCGCTCGGCGTCGCGGCGGAGCTGCACCCCGCGTTCGAGGATCCGTGGGAGGTGCTGCGCACGGAGGCCCGGCTACCCGTCGATGCGGATCCGCGCAAGGCGGGGCTCGACGATCCGGAGGAGCGACGCCGCCTCGTCGCGATCCTCGATCGCGGCGTCGGAAGCGTCGTCGGCTACGTGTTGCCGCTGTCGCGCGGCGCCGACGGATGGCGCACCGATCGCTGGGAGTTCCGCCGCGGTCAGCTGTTCCTCCTCCCGGGCGACAGCGCGATCGGATATCGCCTTCCGCTGACGTCGCTCGGCAAGGGCGAGGAACCACCCGCGTGGGGCGACGCACCGACGCTTCCGGATCCGCGCCGCGAGCCGCCCACGGACCCGCAGGCCGCACGCACCACCCGACGCATCGCA
>JAYVLW010000470.1:0-13388 GCA_043759315.1 Myxococcales bacterium | reverse complement strand
CCCTCCGAAATTCCTACCTTGATCGATCTTCGATCAAATCGCGCAACCCCGCGACATCAGATCAATCTCTCAGCGCCGTAATGAACCCTGGAGCACGCGGCGTCATCGGCGGCACACTGCCCGACGATGGTTGCCTGGTGCATCGCTCCGCCCATCCCGCACGCGGTGAGAGGAAGGAGGACAACGAGATGCTTCATGCTCCGTCGAACGAGCCGCACCGCGTCGGCTTACATGTGACGATCCATGCGGTACGCTAGGTCCCGATGCGCGCTGTCCTCCTCGCGGTGCTCGTTCTCGCGGGCTGTGATCGCGGCCACCCGCGCGACAACGCACCGGTGCCTCCGGCGCAGGCGCAGGTGCCAGCTCCTGCCGTCTCGGGTGCGGCGTGCACGATCTCCCCGATCCCGCTGCGCTCTCCGATGCCGAAGCGGCTCGTCGCGATCGGCGATCTCCACGGCGACCTCGCCGCCACGCGCTCGGCGCTCAAGGCGGCGGGCGCGATCGACGACCACGACGCGTGGATCGGCGGGCAGCTCGTGATCGTGCAGACCGGTGACGTGCTCGATCGCGGCGATGACGAGAAGGCGATCCTCGACCTCCTGTTCAAGCTCGAGGGCGAGGCGGCGAGCGCCGGCGGCGCGGTGATCATGCTGATCGGCAACCACGAGCTGATGAACGCGGCTGGTGACTTCCGGTACGTCACGCGCGGTGGCGCGCACGACTTCGAGGACCACCGCGTCGACGCCCTCAAGCCGGGCGGCAGCTACGCGAAGAAGATCGCGGCGCATAACGTGGTCGCGATCGTCGGCGACACCGTGTTCGCCCATGGCGGCGTGGTCGGCCCGTGGGCGACGATGGTGGACGAGGTCAACCGCGCGTCGCGGTGCTGGCTCGACGGGCAGGCGGGCGGGGCGACCGAACCGCCGCCGGCGCTCGCCTCCGACGAAAGCCCGGTGTGGACGCGCGCGGCGGGCATGCCCACCGCAGACTGCGCGGCGCTCGGCGAGGCAATGCAGCAGCTCGGCGTGAAGCGCATGGTGGTCGGCCACACCGTGCAGCAACAGGGGATCAACGCGCTGTGTGACGACGCGGTGTGGCGCATCGACGTGGGCCTGGCGAAGCTCTACGGCGGGCCGATCGAGGTGCTCGAGCTCACGCCCGACGCAGCCCCGAAGGTCCTCCGCGGTACCCGCTAGAGGGTTGCTGAGACGCTCGCGGGCGCCCGCTCGCGCCGCGGGTTACTGCTGCAGCTTGAACTCGACGCGGCGGTTCTTCGTCCGCGCCGCGTTGAGCTTGCCGCCCTTGAGCTTGGCCGGCGAGGTGATCGGCATCGAGTCGCCGAACCCCTTCGCCGTGAGGCGAGCGCCATCGATGCCCTTGCCGACGAGGTACGTCTTCACCGCGTCCGCGCGCGCCTGGGAGAGCGCCACGTTATCGGGGAACGCGCCGCCCTTGCCGGGCGGAACGTCGTCGGTGTGGCCCTGGATCTCGACCTTGATGTCCGCGAACTCCCCGAACGCCTTCGCGGCGCCGTCGAGCACGCGCAGCGACTGCGGGAGGATGTCCGCCGAGCCACTCTTGAAGTTCACGCCTTGCACCGAGCCGGAGAACTTCTTCAGCGCGGCCGGAATCGTGTCCGGGCAACCGTCCTCGTCCTGGTAGCTGTTCTTCGTCTCCGGCTGATCCGGGCACTTGTCGTCGGCGTCGGCGATGTCATCGCCGTCCTTGTCGGCCGGACCCATCTCGACCTCGGGCTCCGGCTCGGGTACCGGTGCCGGCTTGATCTCGGCGACGGTCGGAGTCGGACGACCGCCGGCCTTCATGGCCTCGGGGCGCTCCTTCACGCGCAGGCTCTCGGGGCACACCGGCGCGACCTCGTCGCCGCGCTCCTGGACAACGCCACCGATCTTGGGCGCGCCCTGCGCCCCGACGATCTGCAGCCGCTCCTCGGGAACGCCCTTGGCGATCAGCCGTGCCTTCACGGCATCGGCGAGCTTCTGCGCGTCGGCCTGCACCGGCTGCGACATCGCGAGCAGCCACTTCGAGACCTCGTTGTGCACGATCATGAGCATCGCGATCTGGTCGATGATCATCGCGCCCTGTACCGAGAGCACGGCGCCCTTCATGGTCGGCATGCGCTCGATCACGAGGCGATCGCCATCGACCTTCGCGATGATCGCGCCGCCGGTATCCGGGCAGCCGTCATCGTCCTTGACGCCGTTGATCGTCTCGGGCTCGGCCGGGCAGACGTCCTTCTTGTCGACGACGCCGTCCTTGTCGTTGTCGAGCTCGGGGCAGCCATCGGCGTCCTCGAAGCCGTCCTTGTCCTCGGGGCACAGCGGGCACTTGTCGGTCGCGTCGGGGATGCCATCGGCGTCGTTGTCCGCCTCGGGGCAGCCATCGCCATCCTCGAACGCGTCGACGTCCTCCTCCGCGGTCGGGCACAGATCGACCGCGTCCATGATGCCGTCGCCGTCGGAGTCGCGCTTGTTCGCGGGGCATCCGTCGGCCGGGAAGGGCGGCTTGCCGTCCTCGGCGTCGACCGGACACTTGTCCTTCATGTCGTCGATCTTGTCGCCGTCGTTGTCGAGCTCGGGGCAGCCGTCGTCGTCGTCATAGCCGTCGAGATCCTCGGCGACCTCGGGGCACTTGTCGGTCGCATCCGGGCGGCGATCACCGTCGTTGTCGTCGTCGGGACAGCCGTCCAGATCGTCGTGGCCGTCCTTGTCCTCGGGGATCAGCGGGCACTTGTCGCGCGCGTTCTGGATGCCGTCGCCGTCGGAGTCGCGCACGTCGGGCGCGTAGCCGACGGACAGGAAGAACCGCGACTTCGGTGAACCGACGCCCTTGACGAGGCCGGCGCCGCCGCCGAGCACCACCGCGACCGAGCTGGTCGCGTACAGGCGCAGACCGCCCTCGGCCTCGAGCGGGCTCGCATCGAGCGAGAAGTCGGGGAGGCCGGCGCGGCCGTAGCTCTCACCGATGATCGAGAAGCGATCCGTGATGCGGAGCGCTGCAGCGGCGCCCCACGTGAGCTGCGGACCGATGGTGCTGTCGTAGATCGTGCGGGGCTTGCGGAGCAGCACGCCACCATTCGCGCCGAACGAGAGCTTGCCGGCGTCGTACTGCACCGCCATCCGGCCCTGCAGCGTGGGCAGGTTGTCGCCGATGAACTGCGAGTCATCGCTGCCGAACGAGGAGGGCAGCGTCACGCCGACGATGCCGGCGAGCTTCAGCGCGTCCTTCTTGTAGAGCCGGTACTTGCCCTCGACCATGATGTCGCCGAGCCCGGTGACGCTGAGCCCGCTCATCGCCGGTCGACCGGTCGCGGCCATCAGGCCGTCGCCGGCGAGCTGGAAGATGATCGGCAGATTCGCGCCGACCTGGAGCTTCTCGTTCACGCCGTACGCGGCGGTGATCTGCATCGCGGTCAGCGACTTGACGACCTGCGTGCGCTCGCTTCCGACGACGCCGGGGTTCGCCGGATCGTAGTTGTAGACGGTGAACGGCTTGGTCAGGTACGTGACCAGCGCGTCGACCGCGAGCTGCTTCGGCGCGGCGACGTCGCCGTCACTCACCGTGAAGAAGGTCTTGGGACCGATCGCGTAGTTGAACGTTTGGACGTCGATCGCGGTGTCGAACGGTGGATCGGCAGACGCTGGGCTGGAGATCGCGACGGTCGCGAGCACCAGGACAGCGCCCATCCCCCATGGATTGCGCATTGCGCTCATTCTACGCCGGTTGTCGACGGGACCGAAACCCCCTGGGGTAGGGCTCGGATAGCGATCTACTTCGGTAACGTCATATCGAACGTCCACACGACCACCGACGAGACGGGGCGGTCGTCGGTGTCGATCGCGGGCTCGAACACGAGCTCCCTCGCGCGGGTCAGGGCGAGCTCGTCGAGGCCATGGCCGAGCTTCGAGACCAGGGTCGTCGAGCGCACCTTTCCGGTGTCGTCGACCACGAGCCGGACCAGGATCTTGCCCTCGATGCCGAGCTGCCGCGCCTCGGCGGGGTAGTCCTTGCCGGCCTTGAAGTAGCCGTAATCGCCCTTCGGCATCGCCCGCTTCTTGATCGTCGCGATCGAGGTCGGTCGCGGAGGAGCATCCTCGCTGCCGGAGCCGGATCCCGCGCCGGTGCCTCCCCCGGTGCCGCCGCGGCCGACCTTCTGAGAGGTTCGCTTACCGACCTGGACACCTACACCGGTCGTCCCGGGCAGCACGCTGTCCATCTGGACCACCTGCTCGCCGCCGCTCGGCGCATCGGTGGTCGGCGGCGGCTCGGTGGTCGGCGGTGGCTCGACGGCGCGGGTCTGCGGCCGGACCTGGGTCCGCGCGACCGTCCGTTGCACCAGCGGCGGATCCGGGACTACAGGGTCCGGCTGCTTGATCGCGGGCGGCGGCGGCCGGACGACCGGCGGCACCTCGACCTCGAACATCTCGATGCGGGGCGCGGGGGGCACGGGCCGCGGCGGGTTGTAGACGATGAACGCGTCGCCGGCCGTGATCAGCAACAGGTGGATGGCCAGCGTACCTGCGGTGGCGAGCACGAACGGCGAGTCCCAGCGCACGGCCACCCGGGTGAGCCTAGCAGATCATTCTCGATTGGCCGGGCGGTAACCCCGGCCAGTCACGGTCGTTCGTTCTCGAGTGCGATCGCGCTCACGCCCGCCTGCTGCACCAGATCGATCGCGTGCATCACGTTCCCGTAGGCGCCCGTGCGGCTTCCGGCGATGATCGCCTTCGGCTTCGACGTGGTCGCCGCGATCTGCTTGATCCGCGCGACGGCGGAGACATCGTCGGTGAACTTGTCTCCGTTGACGTAGAGGTCGCCCTTGTCGGTCACCGACACGCGCAGCGTGCTCTGGACCTCGCCGCCGGTCGCCGCCTTCGGCTTGTCGATCTCGACGCCGCGCGCGACGATCAGCTTCGCCGTGACGATGAACACGACGAGGATGACGAGCACCACGTCGACGAACGGCGTCACGTTGATGTTCGTGATGCCCTCGTCGTCGCCGTCCTGGTACAGGCTGCCGCCCGCCATCAGTCGTCCTTCGCCTTCGGAGCGTCCTTCGCCTTGGGCTTCTCCGGCATCTCCGGCTTCTCCGACAGATCACCGTGCTCCTGCCCGTGCACGAGCGACAGCACCGAGTGCGCGACCTCGTCGGCGCCGCCCATCACGACCTTCAGCTTGCGCGTGAAGTAGTTGAACGCGATGACCGCGGGGATCGCGACCATCAGGCCAACCGCAGTCGCCACGAGCGCCTCGGCGATGGCCCGCAGGGTCTGCGCCTCGGCCTCGCTGGTCTTCTGCGTCAGGTTCTGGAACGCGCTGATCACGCCGAGCACCGTGCCGAACAGGCCGATGAACGGAACGTTGTTGCCGAGCGTTCCGAGGATCATCAGATTGCGATCCGCACCGCGGCGCCACCGGGCGCGCTCGCTGTGCATCGCTTCGGCCATCGACTCCGGTCCGCGCCCGCGCTCCGCGAGCCCGCGCAGCGCCACCTGCACCGCGATCGACGGATCGTCCTTGTACTTGGTCAGCAGCCGCTCGATCTCGTCGCGATCGAACGCGCCCCGCAGCTCGCGGTTGAAGACCTCGGTGTCGGTGTCACGACCGCGGAACCACAGCCCGCGGTCGATCATCACCCCCACCGAGATCACCGACAGCGCGATCAGGAGCCAGAGCACCCAGTTCGCGCCGAGCTGAGCGAAATCGACAAACGCGCTCGCCAGATCCATCGCCGGGAAGTGTTACGCACCTTCGGGGGTGTCGTCGACTCGCTGGGGCACGGTCTTCATCACTTCCCGCATCACCGCCGTCGCATAGGCACCTCCAGGCAACGCAAATGCGACCTCGAAGGTCCCACTGTCGGGGCTCTCCGTGACCGTCGCGTCGGCGACCTCGATCGTCGCCTCGCGCCGCGTGCCCTCCGCGAGCGCGCGCACGGTGCCGAACGCGCCCTCCGCAAGCCCACTCGCCGCGAGGATCGCCGCCTCGCGCTCCGCCGCGGGTGAGCCTTCGGTGGGGCGCCGCATCTTGTCGCCGAACATCGGCCCGGTGAGGACGAGCTCGCCCGCGAGCAGACGCAGCTCGTCGGTCGCCGGGTCCTCGCACACGAACATGCCACCCGCGCGTTTCTTCATCACGTCGCCGGCGAGCACCCGGCGATACAGCCCGTCCGCCATGCGCGCCACGAGCCACTGGTTGAACAGCTCCGACTGGAGCGCCGAGACGAACAACCGATCGAGCTTCCGATCGCGCCCGAACCGGCGCGCGCCGCTCACCAGCTCGCGTCCCTTGGCCGCGTTGTCGCCATCGCGCCCGAACCGCTGCTCGCCGTACCAGTTCGGCGCGCCGGGCGCGTCCGCGAGCCGCGCGAGGATCGCCCGTGCGCGCGCCGCCGCATCGCGCTCCGCCTCGCGCACACGCAGGACGAAGCGATTCGCGCGGACGTGCCCGGTGCGCAGCTTGTTGCCGTGCCGGCTGACCTCGAGCACGCGGAGATCGGCGAGACCCAGCGCCGCCGCGGCCTCCACCGTCGTCGGCGGCGGAAGGCTCAGCCACTGGCGCGTGACGGCGTGGCGGTCCTTCATGCCCGCGACGCCGATGTCGCGATCGGGAACGCCGAGCGCGCGCGCGATCTGCTGCACCGCGTGCCGCGTGGTCATGCCGCGCTTCTCGATCCGCACGTACACGTGATCGCCGGTGCCGCTCGGCAGGTACGCGGGCTCCTCGTCGACGAAGAAATCCTCGTCGCGGGCGCGCAGGATCCCGCCGGTGCCCGGCAGGTCCGCGGTGAGGTACGGCAGCTCGGACACCTGGGCGTACGTTATCCGGCGATCCTCCGGTAGAGTCTACCCATGCCCACGCCTCGCGTGCTGTGTGCCCTCGTGGTCGTGCTCGCCGGCTGCGCTGGGCGATATGGGGGAAAGCCGAGCCAGCAGGGCAAGGCGCCGAGCGGCGGCCTCGAGGCTGCCGCGCTGCCGTACCAGGTCCTCGATGCGCGCACGGGGCGCCAGATCGACACCGCACAGTTCTGGATCCAGCTCGGCCAGGCGCGCGCCGTGTGTGTCGGAGAGGATCACTCGAACCCGCACCACCACTGGGCGCAGCTCGAGATCGTGAAGCAGCTGGCGGCGAACAAGCCGGCGAACGAACGCCTCGCCCTCGGCCTCGAGATGGTGCAGCGACCGTTCCAGGGCGTACTCGACGACTTCGGCGCCAAGCGGATCGACGCCGCTGCCCTTCGCGCGCGCGTTGGCTGGGACGATCGCTGGGGCTATGACTACGGCTTCTATGGCGCCACCCTCGACGCGGCCGTCGCCGCCGGCGCGCGGCTGCTCGCGCTCAACGCCGCGCGCGAGCTGACGAAGAAGGTCTCGCACAAGGGGCTCGATGGGCTCAGCGCCGAGGATCGCGCGCAGCTCCCCGAGCTCGACCTCAAGGACGCGAAGCACCGTGCCTGGTTCGATGCGCTGATGGACTCGATGGGCGGCACCTCGGCGCACTCGAAGAAGCCCGAGACGGAGCCGACCGCCGAGAACCCGCACGAGGCGGCGCCGGCGATGCCGACCGCCGAGCAGATCTATTCGGTGCAGGTGATCTGGGACGAGTCGATGGCCGACGGTGCCGCGAGCTGGTTGACCGCGAACCCGACCGGGCACGTGGTCATCCTCGCGGGCAACGGCCACTGCCACGACTCGGCGATCGTCGGCCGGATCAAGCGCCGCGGGATCGCGCAGGTCGTCTCCGTGCGCCCGGTCCTCGATACCGACGCGTCCGAGGTGCTCGCGCAGCCGATGAACGACTTTGCCTTCGTCCTCCAGGTCCCCGAGGCCATGAAGGCGAAGATGAAGGCTGACGAAGAAGCGCAGCCGTAGCGCCCAGCGAAGCGATCAACCGCGCGGGAGGGCGGAGCCGGGGCGCGGGCCGTTCTCGTCGTTGACCATGCGGATGTAGAGCTTCGCGCTCTTGTTCTCGGGATCGATCTTGAGGACGTGCTCCCACTCGGCGAGCGCGTCGTTGCGGCGGCCGAGCGAGAACAGGGTCACGCCGAGGTGGATGCGCGCGGGGATGAAGTCGGGGCGCAGGCGCTTCGCGTGCTCGAACTCGGCGACGGCGGCGTGGTAGACGCCCATGTCGCGGTACACGTTGCCGAGCTGGACGCGGAGATCGGCGAACTCCGGGCACAGGTCGAGCGCCTTGACGTACTCGCGCACCGACTCGTCGAACATCGCGAGGCCGGCGTAGGCGCGACCGAGGTCGGCGTGCATGTTGGCGAGCTTGCCGCGCGCGAAGCGATCGAGGGCGTTGGGCTGACCGACCGAGGCCGAGACGGCCTTGGTGTAGACCTCGCGCGCCTTGTCGTACTTGCCGCGATCGTTGTAGGTGACCGAGAGGTTGAGGGCGGCCTCGGTGTAGCGCGGGTTGAGCCGGAGGGCGTTCTCGAACGCTTCCTCGGCGTCCTGGAACCGGCCCTGGGCGTGGTAGATGACGCCGAGCATGTTGTAGAGGTCGGGGAACAACGGGCGCGCGGCGGCGGCCTCGGCGAGGAACGGCTCGGCCTGCTCGTACTCGTTCGCGTTGTAGTGCTCGCGACCGTGCGCGATCAGCTGCTCCACGCGGTCAGCGGTCATGCCCCAGCGTACTACGCCAGCGAGCCGCCAGGCGCGGGACTACTGCTTCGTGGCGGGCGCGAGCCCACCGAGAGCCGACTTCGCGTCGCCCGCGCGGTCGCTTTTCGGAAACTTCTCGACCAGCTCGGACCACGCACCGCGCGCGCGGTCGTTCATCGAGACGGCGACGTAGGCACGGCCGAGCAGCCACAGGGCTTCCTCGTCGTAGCCGACGCCGCGGTAGCGCTCGAGCAGCCGGCGCAGGCGGATCACGGTGCCCATCGGCTTGCCGCGGTCCCAGTAGTAGCGGGCGACGTACCACTCGTGGTCGGCGAGCCGCTTGCCGACCTTCACGAGGATCTCCTTGGCCTTCGCGCGGAACGGAGAGTCCGGGTACTTGTCGAGGAACGTCTTCAGCTCGTTCGCGGCGTCCTCGGTGGACGACTGATCCTTCTCGAACGACGGCGGGAACAGCCAGAAGTCATCGGGGAGCTGCTTGAAGTACGACTCGCCGATGCGGAACGTGGCGTAGCCGTTCGCCACCATCTCGTGGGTCGGGTGGAACTTGATGAACAGGCGATAGCTATCGATCGCCTCGAGGTACTGCTCGGCGCCGAACTCGGCATCGGCGAGCCGGATCTCCGCGAGCACGGCGTACTTGGAGTACGGGAACCGGCTCTTGATGAAGCCGAAGTACTTCGACGCGGCGATCCAGTCCTTCGCGTCGAGCTCCTTGAGGCCCTTGTCGTAGTTCTTCTGCGCCGAGACCGAGTACTCGACGGCGCCGCCGCCGGTCTTGCTACCGCAGGCAGTCGCCCCCGAGACCAGGGCCGCGACCGCAAGGGCAACGAGGGTCGCGTGAAGGAAGTTCTTCGAGATCATGGAGGGTTGGGTCCGCTCGGATCCTTAACATCGCTTGGACTTGGGCGCCACCCGCTGGGTTGCCCGGGTCGCGCGCCCGCGCCGCGGACGTGCCGGGCGGCTCACCGTGCGCCTGGACACTCGCCAACCGGGCGCACGGGCACGGCCAGCCTCCGGTGATCGCGCAGGGGCGCACAGATTCCAGCCGGCGGTAGCGGCATGGCGTTCGCACCGGGAATCCCGATGGGAAGGACGCCATCGACCGTCGAAGAGCCACGGCCTCTATGCGTCCTCCTCGTGGAGGATGACGACGCATGCGCCGACTTCGTGATCGACGCCTTCGCCGAATCGCCCGAGCTGGTCACCGTGACTCGGGTGCAGCGCCTCCAGGAGGGGCTCCAGCAACTCGCGACGATCCCGGTCGATGTGGTTCTTCTCGACCTCACGCTTCCCGACGCCTTCGATCTCCTGGGCGTCAACGTGATCCGCGCAGCCGCGCCCGACGTTGCCCTCGTGGTGTTGACGGGATCGCTCGACGGTGCGCTGTGCGCCCGTGTGATCGCGGCGGGGGCCGATGACTATCTCCAGAAGGATCAGGTCGATACGAACCTCCTGAACCGTAGCATCTGGTACGCCCGCGACCGGCGCGCTTGTCTCGACGACGCTGGTGTGTCGAGCGGGAAGCCTTCGCGGCCTCGAACTCCCGCGACGGGAGGCATCGAAGAGCTCGATGCGCCGCCGAACATCGAAGCGATGATGGCCGCGGTGGCCGCGGTGGCCTTGCCGACCTTCGCAGCGTGGTGCGTCATCCAGATCGACGATGCTGACGACGACGGCGTCACACACCACGCCCATGCTGGGGTCCGTCCGACCCACCCGGTCAACACCGAGGACATCGCGGCGGTCGTCCGGACTGGACAGCCAAGCCGGGTGGGTGGCAAGACGCTGATCGTCCCTCTGCGGGTCCGCGCCCGGGCAACCGGCAGTCTCCAGCTTGGACGGTCCGAAACCGCATCGCCGTTCTCCGAAGACGACCGCGAGCTCGCTGTGGAGCTCGCGCGCCGAGCAGCCCTGACGTTCGAGAGCGCCCGTCTCTACCGAATGGCCCGGGCGACCCTCGCACATCGCGACGTGTTTCTGTCCATCACGTCGCAAGAGCTGCTCAAGCCGCTCACGAAGCTGCAGATCTCGATCGATCGGATGCAACGGACAGCTCGGCGCATGTTGCCGAAGACCCAACCTGCGACGGAGTCGGCGTTGCGGCTGGCCCGGTTCATCTCCACGCTCGATGGCGTCGCGGCGGGCAAGCTGGTCATCGAACCTTGCGAGATGGACCTCGCAGAGCTCGCCCACGAGATCGTCCTCCGCCGGCGCCGCGATTCGATCGGAAGTGCGAGCGTTGGTCTCGTCGTCCGCGGTGACGACCGAGCGACGGGGAGCTGGGATCGACTGCTCGTCGAGCAGGTGATCGCCAACCTCCTCGACCACGCGGACAAGTACAGCACGGGCAAGGCCATCGAGCTCTCGATCGTCACCGACTGCGCGGTCACCATTCTGACTGTGTGCGATCAGGGAGCCGGGGTCGCAGCGCACGACCTCGGCAAAGTCTTCGACAGGTTCGAGCTCCATGTGGCGCGCCAGATCATCGAAGCCCACGGCGGCAGCATCGGTGTGGAGAACGCGCCAGACGGCGACCCGTCGATCACGGTGCGCCTCCCGCGCCAGCTAGCTGGGGTAGGTCCGGGTGCCGAGGGAACGTCATGATCACCGCACAGCAACGAGGAGACCAGCATGGAAGCACGTGAACCCACGACGAGGCCGACATCAGGGGATGAGTGGCTCTTCGCCGCCATCGTCAATTCGTCTCACGACGCGGTCATCAGCAAGGACCTGTTCGGTATCATCACGAGCTGGAACGAGGCTGCCCACCGGATCTACGGCTACGAGGCACGCGAGGTGGTCGGAAAACCGATTTCGCTGTTGAGTGATCTCAACCGACCGGATGAGATGGTCAGCATTCTCGAAAGGATCCGGGGTGGAGAGCGGGTCGAGCACTACGAGACGGTTCGTGTCCGGAAGGACGGGACCACGTGCGCCGTTTCTCTGACCGTCTCACCCATCATCGGGGCGGACGGCGCGATCGCGGGCGCGTCAACGATCGCTCGCGATGTCACCGAGAGACAGCGGCTGGAGAAGCGGTTCGAGGGGTTCCTGGAGACCGCGCCGGACGCGATCGTCGTCGCTGGTCAAGATGGGCTGATCACGCTGGTCAATGCGCAGACCGAGAGACTGTTCGGCTACGCCCGGGACCAGCTGATCGGGAAGTCCGTGGAGATGCTCGTTCCCGAGAGGTTCCGAGCTCGGCACCCGGCTCACCGCTCGGACTACTTCAAGACGCCGAAGGCGCGGGTGCGAGAGATGGGCGCGGGGGTGGAGCTGTTCGGGCTGCATCGGGATGGGATGGAGTTCCCGGTCGAGATCAGCCTGACGCCTCTCGAGACCCCACACGGAATCCTCGTCGCCACCACGATTCGCGACGTCGCTTCGCAGAAACAGTCGTCGCAATACGTTCGAAGCCTGATCGAGGCAAGCCTCGATCCGCTCGTCACGATCAGCCCCGAGGGAAAGATCACGGACGTCAACGAGGCGACCATCGACGTCACCGGAGTGGTACGCGAGAAGCTCATCGGGACAGACTTCTCCAACTACTTCACCGAGCCCGACAAAGCGGGCGCTGGCTACAAGCGCGTGTTCGAGCAAGGGTTCGTGACCGACTACCCCCTCACGATCCGCCATACCGACGGCAAGTTCACCGACGTGCTCTATAACGCCTCGGTCTACAAGGACGTCAGCGGCAAGGTGCTCGGCGTGTTCGCCGCCGCTCGCGACGTCACGTCGCAGAGGCAGGCGGAAGCGGCGTTGCTCAGGGCGGGCGCCCTGCAGAGCGCGATCTTCAACAGCGCCAACTTCTCGAGCATCGCCACGGACGCGAAGGGGGTCATCCAGATCTTCAACGTCGGCGCCGAGCGAATGCTCGGCTACGCGGCCGCCGAGGTGATGAACCGGATCACGCCGGCTGACATCTCCGATCCGCAGGAAGTCATCACCCGCGCCCAAGCGCTCAGCGTCGAGCTCGGGACCGAGATCGCTCCCGGGTTCGACGCCCTGGTGTTCAAGGCCTCGCGCGGGATCGAGGACATCTACGAGCTGACCTACATCCGCAAGGATGGGAGTCGGTTCCCGGCGGTGGTCTCGGTCACGGCGCTGCGCGACGCCCAGGACGTCATCATCGGGTACTTGTTGATCGGTACCGACAACACCGCGCGCAAGCAGGCGGAGGAGGCGCTGCTCAAGGCGGGCGCGCTGCAGAGCGCGATCTTCAACAGCGCCAACTTCTCGAGCATCGCCACCGATGCCAAGGGCGTGATCCAGATCTTCAACGTCGGCGCGGAGCGGATGCTTGGCTACGCGGCCGCCGACGTGATGAACAAGATCACGCCGGCGGACATCTCCGATCCGCAGGAGGTGATCACACGCGCCAGCGCGCTGAGCGCCGAACTCGGAACACCGATCACACCGGGATTCGAGGCGCTGGTGTTCAAGGCCTCGCGCGGTATCGAGGACATTTACGAGCTTACCTACATCCGTAAGGATGGAAGCCGCTTTCCGGCCGTGGTTTCAGTTACGGCGCTCCGCGACGCGCAGGAGGGCATCATCGGCTACCTGCTCATCGGTACCGACAATACCGCCCGCAAGCAGGCGGAAGAAGCGCTGCTCAAGGCCGGCGCGCTGCAGAGCGCGATCTTCAACAGCGCCAACTTCTCCAGCATCGCCACCGACGCCAAGGGCGTGATCCAGATTTTCAACGTCGGCGCCGAGCGCATGCTCGGTTACGCCGCCGCT
>JAYVLW010000469.1:0-4544 GCA_043759315.1 Myxococcales bacterium | reverse complement strand
GGTGCTGGACCTTCTCGTTCGCGTGACACGTGGTGCACGCCTTCGGCGCCGCGCCCTGGTGCTCCTCGTGACACGAGATGCACGCGGCGTGCTTCGCGGGCGCGAGCACGGGCTTGTTCGCGTGGCAGGTCGTACACGCCGCGACCGACTTCGAGCTGAACAGGTGGGGGGTGTGGCAGCTCGTGCACTTCGCGTGACCGACGGTGATCGCGCGTCCATCGACCCGTGCGCGGCCCGGCTGCTTCGCATGGCAGGTGGCACAGTTCGCGTCCGCGGCGAGCGTGGCCTCGTGCATCTGGTGGCAGTCGAGACAGCCGCGCAGACCCGCGTGCTGCGTGGTCCGCTCCTCGTGACAGTCCGTGCACACGCGTGGTGTCAGCGACGGCGTGCCGTGCGCGCGATGACAGTCGCTGCAGGGCTGATCGGCGTGCGCACCGACCGCGGGGTGCGTGCCTTGCGACTCCGCGTGACAGCGCATGCAGTTTGGCGGCGTGATCGCGAGGTCGGGCCCGAAGCCGTGGCAGTCCCGGCACTGCGGCGCGTGGGCCTGCCCGAGTGGATCCTGCACGTGCAGCGTGGCCTGCGTGTTCGCGTGGCACTTCTCGCACAGATCGAGCGGCGGTGTGCCGAAGTCATCGCCGTGGCAGTCCGTGCACGGCAGCTTGGACTCTCCTACGTGGACCTTGTGCCCCGCGGCCTCGCGCACCTGACGCCAGGTGGCGGGGACATGCTGCGCATCGATCGATCGCTCGCCGTTGCCGCACGCGACCACGAGCACGATCCACGCACACGCGAGTGCGGCCTTCATCGCGCTCCGATCGGATGGCACATCCGGCACGGCATCGACGACAGCGGCTGGCGGCTCGACCACCCCGCGGGGTGCGGGTTCCCGCCAACGCCGCCGACCGCGTGGCACGTGACGCACAGCTTCTCGCCTGCGCCGCCATGGCACGACGCGCATGCCGCCGGATCGCGCCGCGCTTCGCGACCGTGGCGGTTCTCGCTCGCCGTGATTCCGACCCAGTCCGGTGGGTGAGGACTGCCCACCGTCTCACCCGCGACGCCGCGTGCGATGTGGCAGCTCGCGCACTTGTCGGGCTGATGACAGGTGCTGCAGGCACCCGGCTGCGCGCGTGCCTCGAGGCTGTGCCGCGCGGAGAAGCCCGCGCGATGCACGCTCGCGGACATCGGATCGGCGAACCGGCGCCTCGACGGGATCGTCGGCGCCGTCACGCCGTGGCAGTCCGCGCAGAACGACTCCTTGTGGCAGGTCGCGCACAGATCGCCCGAGGACGCCGCACGCACGCCGTGCTCGCGAAGCCAGTCGCCGTCGTGAGCGAGGTGGCTCTTTGGCAACAAGCCCTCCTCCGCGAGGTTCTTGTGGCAGGTGCTGCACGTCCGTGCGTCGCGCCCGGCATCGTGCGCGTGGCAGTTGAAGCACGTGGCCATCACCGGGCGCATCGCACGGTCGCCGTCGGCGACGCCGATGTGGCAGCGCATGCAGTTGCCCTGCGCCTCGCCCTTCAGGTGGCGCGCGTGATCGAACTTCAGATGATCGCGTAGCTCGACGAGGCGCCCCAGGGCATCCGCCGGAGCGTGGCAGCCCAGGCACGAACGTTTGTCGTGCGGCGTGGCGTGACAGGTGAGGCACGAGGTGTCGTCGGGGATGTGCAGCCCGGTGCCGCCGCCTTCGACGTTGACGTGACAGCGTGTGCACGCCACGCCAGCGGTGACGTGCTTGCGGTGTGGGAACACGTCCGTCGGCGCACTCGATCGCAGCCCGAGCACGCCCGCGCACGCGACGAGTACGACCACAGCGCCGATCCACAGAGCGCGGATCACGGCGAGCTCCAGCGTCGCGACAGCTGGAACAGACCGTCGACGCGATGGCGATACTCGGGGGACGCGCTCGCCTCCACGGCGACCGCGGCCTCCCAGTCACTGCGCCGCCACGACGCGGCGATCAGGCCCCACGGCCACACCGCGCCGCGCCCGCGATCCTCGTCGGGGATCACGAGCTCGAGCTCGGTCGAGACGGTGACGGAGTGGGCGACCGGGACCCGGGCCGCGACCCGCGCGCCGATCCACGCGTCCGCGCCGATCCCGCTGCGGCGCAGCTCGCCGCTGAGCTGTCCCGCGCCGCGCTCGTCGAGGCGTAGGCGCGCGCGGGCCGTGACGTCCGGAGCGACGTCGCTGTCGACGCGGAGCGCCGCGAGATCGCCGATCACGTCGAGCCGAGGCGCGGCGCGCCACGTGATCACGGTGCCGGCCCGCTGGGCCGGGACATCACCGATCACGGAGAACAGCGAGGTCGCCGGGACGAGGTGGGCCGGCGAGCGCTGCGACGCGTAGAGCTCCGCGCGCACCGCGCCGCGACGATGGCTCGCCGTCACGCCGATCTCCGCGACGCCCGCGCTGATCAGATCGTACGCGAGGCGCGCGCCGAGGTCCGTGCGCTTTCCGAGCTCCGCACCAGCATCGACACCGAGCTCCTCGCTCGCACGCACGCCGCGATCGCGCCGCTGCTCGTACGCGACCCCGATCGCGCCGCTCTCGTCGATGCGACGCGCGACGCGACCGCCGACGACCCAGTCCCAGGCCCGCCCGGTGCCGAGACCGAGCACCACCGGCACCCCGGCGACCGCCTCGGCTTCGAACTTCCGCGGGAGACGCACGCGCAGCGCACCACCATCGACGTGCAGCGGCCGCAGCGCGCCCAGGCTCGACACGAAGCGACCTAGCCGCACCGTCCTGGTGCCGTCACGCGAGCGTGCGCGCACCGCGATCACGAGGACGTCGCCGGTGACATCGTCGCCCGGGGACCGCGCGCCCGCCATCCACACCACGGCCTCGGCCGAGACGCGCTCGCGCACGGTCCCGTCGGCGTTGAGCACGAGCAGGCCCGCCGGCGATGCGGTGGTCGCGAGGGCATCGCCACGCAGCCGGATCGGATCAGCGGCGGCGGAGGACATCCCGGCGAGCAACGCGGCGAGCGCGCCGAACCTCATGATGGTTCCTTCGGCTCCTGCGAGGTGCGGCGCTTGACGTAGTTCCTGCGCAGGTCGCGGATCACCACGTACAGGTACGCGCCGAGCGCCAGCGTGCCGAGCCCCTGCCCGACCGTCATCGCGAGCATCACGGGCAGCGGTGTGGGCTGCAGCATCGACCACACCATCAGCGCGAGCGCGAGCAGCGTGACCACGGCGGATGCTTGAAGGAGCCGCATTACTTGCCTCCTGCCTTCAGGCGCTTCGCTTCCTTGCTGAACGGGTGCGCCGGGCCGTGACAACCCTCGCTCGCGCACGACAGCGTGCCGGCGCGCACTCGATCGATCGTGCTCGTGTGGTCGCTGATCGTCCCCCACAGCGGATTCTCCGTCGAGTGGCAGTGAATACACGTGGAGTTCGGGAACGGCTTCCGGATCTCGACCTCCTCGAGGAACTGCTTCACCGGCATGTTCCGGTAGTTCATCGTGTACTCGTAGACGTGACGCAGACCGCCCATCTTCGTGACGATGACGCCGTACATCCCGTAGTCGGCGTGGCACGTGTAGCAGTTGGTCTCGCCGAACATCTCGTTGCGCGCGTGACGTGCCGCGAGCGACAGGCTCGCGCGGTCGTCCGAGTCTTCGCGGTACGGCGCCATCACATGGCACGAGCCGCAGAAGGTCCGCTGCGTGGTCGCGTGGAAGCCGGCGATGTTTCCGTTGGCCGCTGTCAGCAAGGGCAAGACGCCGATGCCGAACAGGAGGACGATCTTCGTCGCGCGAGTCAGCGCCGGGCGCCGGATCAGGAACCACAGCAAGAGCACCGCGGCGATGCCGGTGGTGACCAGAGCAGCGATCAGGAACGGATCAGAGCGCATCGACGACTCCATTCAGGTGACTCGTCGTCCCGTTGACGAACCGGATCCCGCCCTGCGGGGTGACCGAGCTCGGGTGGCAGGTCGCGCACGCGGTGATCGGCGTGCCGGCGGTGTGGCTCGGCGTCGCGGGAGGCAGGCCGTGGCAGCTGCCGCACGTCACCTGCCCGCTCTGCGTCCACGCCGGTCGGGCCGGGCCGTGGCACGACGCGGTGGTGCACGTCTGCGTCATGCGATCCCAGCCGAGGCTCGCGACGACCTCGGCCGGCAGCGGCGAGTCGATGTGGCCCGGCGACGTCACCGACGCCGGCACCAGGTGACAGGTCGTGCACGCGATCGGCCCGCGCAACCCCGACGCCTGGAGGTGCGCCTGGTGCGCGCCTACGCCGAGCGCGGTCGTGAACAGGTTGCCGGAGAGATCGCGCGGCGGTGCCGGCGAGCCGCTGCTGCCGTGGCATCCGTCGCACCCCGACGTCGCCCCGATCTGCACCTCACCGTCGAGGTGCGGCGCGTTCGCCGGATGGCAGGCCGTGCACGTGCTCTGCGCGTGACTCGGCGGCGGGGCACCGTGACAGCCGGTGCACGTTCCGGTCGGCGCGGGATCGGTCCATCGGGGCGCGGTCGCAACGCCACCGCCGGCGTGAAGCACCGCGCCGTGGCAGTAGACGTTCGTGCACGTGCCA
>JAYVLW010000468.1:0-2581 GCA_043759315.1 Myxococcales bacterium | reverse complement strand
CGACGACATGCCCGAGCCCGGCAAGGGTCCCGGATGGGTCGTCGCACAGCAGGGCATCGCCGCCGCCTCCGCCGCGATGCCGGTCAACCCGGAGCGCCTGCCCGGCGCGACCGACTACGCGTACCTCAACATCAACAACCTCTCTGCGTTCCCCTACACGTTCCAGCAGGGCGTGTTCGAGCAGCGCCTGCTCCTCGATGCCCTCCTCGAGCTCCAGATCTCGCCGGCGGTCGTCGCCGCGTGCGCCGGCATGGCGCTGCCGAGCGGCGCCACGGCGCACCACTTCGATGCGACGAACCTGATGGCCGGCGGCCACTCGATGGGCGGCATGTACACGAACATGATCGGCGCCGTGGAGCCGCGGTTTGGCGCGCTCACGCCGTTCGGCGCGGGAGGGTTCTGGAACATGATGATCCTCGACACCGAGATCGTCGCCAGCGGGCGCAGCCTGCTCGCCGGGGTGTTCGGCGTCGAGGGCGACACGCTCTCGTTCGTGCACCCCACGCTCGCGGTGCTCGGCCTCGGCTGGGAGATCGCGGAGCCGGGGCCGTCGATGGCGCGGCTCGCTCGCCGCCCGCTCCCGGGCGCTCCGGCGCGCCACGTCTATCAACCGATCGGCCTGGACGACAAGTACTTCCCGAACCCCGTGTTCGATGCCGCAGCCCTCGCCTATGGCAACCGCCAGGCCGGCGAGCAGGTGTGGCCCGGCACCCAGGCCGCGCTGTCCACCGATCACCTCGACGGCATGATGACGTACCCGATCAAGGGCAACCGCGGCGGCACCACGAACGTGGTGGTCCAGTACCACGACGACAACCTGCTCGACGCGCACTACATCCACCGCCAGCTGACGGCGGTGCAGTACCAGTACGGCTGCTTCCTCGCGACCTACGTGCGCGACGGCGTGCCGACGGTGTTCGCACCGGCGCCGCTCGACGGGCCCTGCCCTTAGCCGTACGTGTTGACGTGCGCGCCTTCGCCGTGTGCTCCCGGAGGGGGCGCGGCCTTCGCGGCGCCCTCGATCAGCTCGACGGCAGCCTCGCCCTGTATCTTCGCCGCGCGCATCGCCGTCGTGGCGACACGCACGGCGAACTCCTGACCGACGTTCCCGGCGCCAGCTACTTCCATGTGGATCGCATCGGCCATCCGCCGGATCGATCAAGTACCTTCGGGGTGATGCAGGGGCGGAAGAAGCTCACCGACGCCGACAAGGCCAAGCGCGATGCGAAGCGGGCGAAGCGGGCCGCAGTCGAGCCGGTCGCGACGACCGGCCCCACGCTCGGCACGCTGGTGATGCGCGACGACCTGGTGCGCACGGCCGCGAAGTCGACCCGGGCGCTGATCAAGGCGGCAACGGAGTACGTCGAGCTCTCGGCGAAGACGCACCTGGCCGTGATCTCGTGCCACACGTGCACGGCGCCCAAGGGCTGTTGCAAGCTGACCGTGGCGGTCCTGTTCCACGAGGTGCTGCCGGTCGCGGACCGGCTGCGCCGTGACGGGCGCGATACGCCCGAGCTGCGCGCGCAGCTCGCCGCATCCGCGGAGCTGATGGAGTCGCGCTCGACGGCGGAGTATCGAGCGCTGGTGCGGCCGTGCGTGTTCCTCGATGCGGCCGAGCGATGCACCGTCTACGAGGAGCGTCCCCGCGACTGCGGCGCGGCGTTCGTGTTCTCGCCCCCCGCGAACTGCAGCGATCCGGGGGCGACCGAGGTCGAGACGGTGCAGCCGCCGGCGGATCCGGTGAGGGAGCAACTGTGGGCGACCGAGGAGGTCGTCGAGCACGCGCTGCGCCTCGTGCGCCTCAAGGGCCCGTACATGGGCGTGCTGCCGCGCATGGTGTTGCTGTGGCTCGAGGCATGGGATCGCACCGACTACGCGAGCTATCTCGCCGAGCGCGTCTCGAACGCGAGCCAGCGCATGGTCGCCGCCACGAGCGCCCGCTGAGCTGGCGCCTCCTCGCATGGATCTGATCGGCCATCCGGCTGATCGATCAAGTACCTTCGGGCAAGATGCAGGGCCGCAAGAAGCTCACCGATGCAGACAAGGCGAAGCGCGACGCGAAGCGGGCGAAGCGCGCGGCGGCGGAGCCGACGGCGCCATCATCAGGCCCCACGCTCGGCGCGCTCGTGATCCGCGATGATCTGATCAGGACGGTCGCGAAATCGACGCGTGCGCTGATCTCGGCCGCCACGGAGTTCGTGGAGACCTCGGCGAAGACGCACCTGCGCGTGATCTCGTGCCACACCTGCACGGCGCCGAAGGGCTGCTGCAAGCTGCCCGTGACGCTGCTGTTCCACGAGGTGCTGCCGGTCGCGGACCGCCTGCGCCGCGACGGCCGCGATACGCCCGAGCTGCGCGCGCGCCTCGCAGAGTCGGCGGAGCTGATGGAGACCCTCACGAGGGCGCAGTACCGCGAGCTCGTGAGGCCATGCGTGTTCCTCGATGCGGAGGAGCGCTGCACGGTCTACGAGGAGCGCCCCCGCGAGTGTGGCTCGGCGTTCGTGTTCTCGCCATCCATCGACTGTAGTGATCTGAGCGTGACCGAGATCGAGACGGCCCTGCCCGACATGGAGCCGGTGCG
>JAYVLW010000467.1:0-3715 GCA_043759315.1 Myxococcales bacterium | reverse complement strand
TTCGACCTCGTGACCCCGCTGCTCGGCAACATCCCGCCGATCAACGTCCCGTCGTTCGCGGGGCTGTCGCTGAACAACCTGTCGATCCAGCACGTGACGACCACGCAGGATGACTTCCTCGCGCTGTACGCCACGCTCGGCCCGAGCATGCTCGCCCGCCAGGCCGCATTGCACGACACGAGCTCGGCGAGCTCGCTCACCATGATGGAGGAGCAGGTCGGCCCGGCGCCGCTGATGACGGAAGCGACCGCGCGCCTCGTCCGCACCACCACCCCGCCGCCCGAGGAGATCCGCGCCGCGCTCACCCACAAGAAGAACGGCGCGATGCCCGAGGTCGTGTTCGATGTCGACCGCACCGATGCGCGCGGCCGCCAGCTCGAGTGGCAATACAACCTCAACGGCGGCATGTGGCACCCGTACACCGCGACGCCGAACGGCAGCTTCGTGGTGCGCGACCCCGCGTTCGCGTGGCAGGGCAAGTACACCGTCGGCCTCAAGTCGCGCGTGAAGGGCGACTACCGCACCGCGTCCGAGGAGACGCAGACGCACGTCATCATCGACTCCGTCGGCCCGAAGGTCCTCACCGACAAGCTCGTGTGGGATGGCGACGACATGACCCTCCCGCTGTGGGACATCGTTTCCGAGAAGAAGGTCACCTACGCGCTCGGTAAGCCGGGCGAGGACAAGCCGCGATCGCAGTGGTTCAAGGGCGGCACCGTGCAGCTCACCCGCGACGAGCTGGCCGAGTACGTCCAGGCCGAGGAGTTCGTGGTGTTCACGATGGACGAGGCGGGCAACCAGACGATCGCGCTCGTCGCGCCGTTCCATGGTCAGCCGGGCACGACGGGCTGCGCCTGCCAGACCTCGGGTGGTCCGTCGGCCGGGGGTATCGCGCTGACGCTCGTCGTCGGCCTGATGGTGTTCGGTCGCCGCCGCCGCACGAGTGTGCTGGTGGCGTTTCGTAAGCTCGCGAGCTCGCGCGCCGGTCGCGTGACCACGCAGATCGCGATCTGGGTCGGCATCTCGGTCGCCGTCTCTCTCGCGCCCGGCTGCTCGTGCGGTAACCCGTCGAGCAAGGCGTGCGAGACCTCGGCCGACTGCGGCCCGGATTTCTGCGCGAAGGGCGAGCTGCCCTACTGCATCGACGGCGAGTGCGTGTGCTCCGATGACATCCCGGCGGGCCGCATCGGACCGTACTCGGATGTCGCGGCCGGCAAGGACGGCTCGATCTGGGTCTCGGCCTACGCGCTGACCCACGGTGACCTCGTGGTCGCGCGCGTCGATCCGGGTCGCGTGCCGAACGAGCAGTGGGAGTGGGTCGACGGCGTTCCCGACGGTCCGGTGATCGTCCCCGACTCGCACATCCGCGGCGGCATCGAGGCCGCGGGCCCCGACGTCGGCATGTACACGAGCATCGCGGTCAACGCGAACGGCCAGCCGTCCGTCACCTACTTCGCTCGCGATACCGGCTCGCTGATGTTCGCGCAGAAGGTCAACGACGTCTGGGTGAAGCACGCGATCTCGAAGGGCACGGGCATGACGCTCGGCGAGTCCGGTGAGCTCGTGGGCATGTACACCTCGCTGACGCTCCGCACCGACAACGGCAACCCGGGCGTCGCGTACCTCGCGCACATCCGGGATGCGATGGGCGCCCGCGCCGAGGTGCGCTACGCCTCCGCGCAGACGCCGAACCCCACGAGCCCCGGCGACTGGCAGCTGTGGACGGTCGATACGGCGCCGCTACCGCCCGAAGATCCGCAGAACCCCGAGGTCTATCCACTGCCGGCCGGCCTCGGCCTGTTCGTCGATTCCGCGCGCATGCCGAACCAGGCGCCCGCGGTGGTCTACTACGACCGCGCGAACGGCGACCTCAAGCTCTCGAAGTTCAACGCGACGACCGGCCAGTTCGGCGCGGCGAAGATCCTCGACGGTAGCGGCGCGATCGATGCGGGTTGGACTCCGTCGCTGCAGGTCGACGCCGCGGGCGTCGCGCACGTCGCGTACGTCGGCTCCACGAAGGACGATCTCAAGTACGTCACCGATGCGATGGGCGCGCTGCCCGAGGTCGTCGACGATGGCTACCGGATCGTCGGCCAGACGGTCGATGGTCTGCCCAAGCCGGAGTTCCACTTCGTCGGCGACGATGCCTCGCTGATCCTCGCGAACGGCACGTTCCCGATGATCGCGTACCAGGATGCGACCACCCAGGAGCTGCTGCTCGCGACGAAGCAGCAGAACGGCACGTGGACGCACACGAACATCGCGGGCGCGGCGAATCCCTGGAACGGCGCGTACGGCTTCTTCGCCTCCGGCGATCAGCGGCCGGGCGAGATGGTGATCTCGACGTGGGTCATCAACCAGCCCAGCAAGGACCCGTTCGACAACAACTGGGTCGAGGTGTTCGCTCGTCCCACCGGCATCCAGTAGCGCGCGGCGGAAACGATCCTCGCCCGCGACGCCAACGGAGTGTAGTCTGGGAGCATGAGGAAGCTCGGGAGCGCGACCGGTCCGTGGCTCCTCCTGCTGGTGGCGCTCTCCGGGTGCCCGACCGTGGATCTCGGGGATGCGCCAGCTGACATCGGGCTGTGCAACCCCGCTGGAGGGCTTCCGTACTTCCAGGACGTGATCTGGCCAGAGTTCATCCGGCCGTCCAACACGACCACCGGATGCACGATCGGCGGCTGTCACGGCGCGGGTGGTACGAGCCCCCGCTTCACGACGGCTCCCGTCGACTTCGCGTTCAACTACCGGCTCACGCAGAGTCTGCTCAACTGCGGCACCCCGATGGCGAGCCGCCTGCTCACCAAGCCGCTCGCTGGCGTCGAAGGTCACTCGGGCAAGGACATCTTCCAGCCCACCGATCCTGCCGTCCAGGTGTTCCTGGACTGGTTCGAGTAGCGCGCGGCGAGCGTCGTGCGGTTTCCCCTCGGCCTGCGCGTCGGCGCGACCGGTCCCAGACCGGCACAGCAGCTCGAGCTCTACGACATCGAAGCGTGCCCGTACTGCCGCAAGGTTCGCGAGGCGCTCACGATGCTCGACCTCGACGTCTTGATCCTGCCGGCACCGCACGGCGGCACGCGGTTTCGGCCTGAGGCGATCGCACGGGGTGGCAAGCGACAGTTCCCCCTGCTGTGGGACCCGAACGTCGGTGCGTTGATCTACGAGTCCGACGACATCGTCGCGCATCTCTACGCGAGGTACGGGACCGGCCGTCCCCCGCTCGGCCTCCGCCTCGGCCCGATCGGCAACGCGACCTCCGGCGTCGCATCGGCGTTGCGCGCCGGTGGTGGCCGCAACGCGACGCCAGGGCGGGCGCCCGCGCGACCGCTCGAGCTGTGGTCGTTCGAGCTGTCACCCTACAGCCGCCGCGTGCGGGAGGAGCTGTGCGAGCTCGAGCTGCCCTACGTGCTGCACAACGTCGGTCGCGACAGCCCGCGCCGGGCCGACCTCCTCGCGCGCGCCGGCAAGGTCATGGTGCCGTACCTCGAGGATCCGAACACCGACACCCGGATGTTCGAATCGCGCGACATCGTGCGGTATCTCCGCGCGACGTATCGCGAGTGACTCAGCGGCCGACGATCGCGGCGGACCACGCGCCGCGGGTCGGCCACTGATCGAAGTTCGTCGCCGTGAGCCCGGTCATGCTCCCCCAGTAGATCCGGCTGTAGGCCTGGTTGGCCCACGGCGTCAGATCGGCGCCCGTCGTGTTGTTGTG
>JAYVLW010000466.1:0-11183 GCA_043759315.1 Myxococcales bacterium | reverse complement strand
CGATGGCGGCGGCAGACCAGCCACGGCGGCGCGGTGCGGGAGCTCGCATCGCGTTCACTCTGGCACAGATGCGACTGATTTGCATCAGCGTGCGGCGCGGAAGGCGGCGAGCACGACGGCCGCGCGCGCGCGGATGTCCGCCACGATCTCCGGGTACCAGGCGGCTTGCCTGAACGGCGCGAACACGGGGCAGTGCTCGATCCAGATCACGTCGAGCAGCCCGCGCGCCGACGCAGCGCGCAGGGTCTGCTCGGTCGCGGCCTCCTGCTGCATCGTCGCGCAGACCTCGATGGAGCGCTGGAACGTGGCGAGCTGTGCGCGCTGCGGTGCTTGTGGATCGACGAGGGCATGGACCTGGGCCATCCAGGCCTGATGGTCGAACGCGCCGGTCGTGGCCCACTTCTTGTACATGCCGAGGAGGTCGATGCCCTCGCCGCGGAAGCGCTGGGGCAAACGAGAGACCGCGGCGATCACGCGCGGGAGATCGCCGCGCCACAGGGCGAGGCGAGCCTCGATCACCGAACCCAGCTGCATGATCGGCGGATCCGGGTCGTTGACGAGGGTGATGAAGCGCCGCTCCGCCATCGCCCAGTCGCCGCGGAGCGCATCGACGCGCGCGAGATCCGGCTGCATCATCTGTGCACGACCGGCGTCCAGGCCGACCGCCATGTCGAAGTGCCGCAGCGCCTCGCCGACGGCATCGACCTCGACGAGGAAGCGCGCGACCGTCTCGTGCGCCTGTGCAGACATCGGGACCCGCGCGAGCGCGATTCCGAGGTCCGTCGCGCCGCCGAGCAGGTCGCCGCGGTTGAACTTGAGGTTCGAGGACGCGAGGTACGCCTCGCCGTAGCCGGTCGCGAGGGCGCGCTGGACGGCCGAGCTCGCGGCCGCGAAGTCGGCCGGGCTACCGCCGCGGGTCCATTTCGACACGCGCGCGAAGGCCAGCGTGGAGAGGATCGGCCCCGAGGTCGGCGCGATCAGCGCCGCCTTCTCGAGCAACTCGCATGCTTTCGACGCGTGCTCGCCCCAGAACCGGCGCAGCTCGCCCCGTGCGCGCAGGTAGTAGTCCACCGCCTCCTGATCGATCGCGGAGGTCGCCGCGCCCGCTCGTGTCGAGAGCGCCTGCGCGATGCCCTGGGCGAGCTGCTCGCTGACCGTGAGAATCTCGTTCTCCGCGCAGTCCACGCGCTGCGCCCAGATCTGGAAGCCATCGGCGACGCCGATCAGTCGCGCCGAGATCCGCAGGCCCGCCGCCGTGCGTCGAACCGATCCGGAGACCACGTGATCGACCTCGAGCTGCCTGCCGAGCGCGCGCGCATCGTGCTCGGTGCGCGAGCGCGTGACCCCGGCGGCGCGGACCTTGAGGGACGGTGTCGTCGACAGCGTGTCGACCAGGTCCTCGGTCAGACCGTCGGCGAGATAGTCATCCGTGGGGGCACATGCGAACGGCAGCACGGTGACCGCGGTGTCCTCGGCGATCGTCTGCGTCGTCTGGCTGGTCGTCGGCGATCGCAGCGGCGGCGACAGCGTGGACCGCGGCGTGTTGCGCGAGGCGCTCGGCGTGTACACGCACGCGGCGATCGCATCGCCGATCTCCTCGGCGTTGGCCGGGCGTTGTGACGGCTCGAGCGCGAGGCACCTCGCGACGATCTCGACGAACGCAGGCGGCACGTGCACCGGTTCGAGCTCGCGCATCGGCTGCGTGACCTGGGCGACGGCGATCGAGATCGCGTTGTCCCCCGCCCACGGGCGCCTCCCGCTCGCGAGCTCGTAGAGGATCACGCCGAGCGAGAACAGATCTGCACGCGCATCGACGTCTCCGCCCGCGAGCTGCTCCGGCGCCATGTAGCGCGGGGTTCCGATCACCACGCCGACCTGCGTCACCGACGCATCGTCGCCGGAGCGTGCGATGCCGAAGTCCGTGATCACGGCGCGATCGGTTCCGCGCTCGATCAACACGTTGTCGGGCTTGAGATCGCGATGGATCACCCCCGCGCGATGCGCCGCGGCGAGGCCCGCGCAGATCTGCGTCGCGAGGCTCTGGATCCGCGGCCACGCCAGCGGCGCCCCGAGCTGGCGGGTCAGCGGCTGACCATCGACGAGCTCCATGGTCAGGAACTTGTCGCCGTTGTGCTCGCCGATGTCGAACATGCGCGCGACGTTGCGATGCTGGATCCGCCGGGTCAGCCTGACCTCGCGGCGAAACCGTTCGATCGCGTCGTCCGAGAGGCCGCTGCGCAGCACCTTGAGCGCCACCCGTTCGCCGAGCTCGGAATCGTCGACAGCGTAGACTCGGCCCATGCCACCACTGCCGAGCCAGCGCAGGATCTGGTAGCGACTCGCCACGACCTCGGCGATGTCGGTCGGAGCTCCGGACAGCGTCGGCAGCGAGCCCGCGACCGTGTCGTCGTGTTCGACGGCCATCTGCCCTCCCAGTCTATCAGATACTACGCGGGGACCTCGCGCGCGTAGATCTTGCTCGCGCCGCGGTTGTCGAGCCAGCGTGGATCCTCGTCGGAGATCCGGCCGGCCATGAGGTCCGCGCGGACGGCGCGCTCGCGCTCGGCCAGCTTCTTGACCTCGGCCATGAAGCGGTCTGCGCATTTCTTGTAGAGCGTGGGCCGCGGCTTCTCGGCCTGGAGATCCGTGTAGTCGATCGGCGGCCCGAACACCGTGATGATCGCCGCCTCGCGCCTCGCCTTCGACGTGCGCGTGACCGCGATGTCGGCGAGCGCGTTGTTCGACAGGCCGTTGATGAACGCCGGGATCACGGTCGGCTTCGCGAGCAGCGCGACCTTGCCGACGCCGGGCTGCGCCGGGAGGAGCTCGTACGGATCGGGGCCCTTCCCACGCGTGCCTTCCGGGTGCATGCCGAGCACGTTGCCCGGCTTCTTGAGGATCTCGACCATCCGATCGAGCGCCTCGTCGTTGAGCACGCGCCGCTCCTTGTCGCGGAAGATCGGCGGGTACATCGCGCCGCCGGCGATCGCCGCGTTGATCACGATGCCGAGCGGCTTGTCGTAGAAGAAGTTCGAGCGCACGGGGAACTGGAGCGACCGGGTCCACGGGATCGGGCCCATGTAGGCCGCGAGCAACATCGCGTACGAGTCGAAGAAGCTGCGGTGGTTCGCCACCAGCATGACGCCGCTCGGCGGATTCAACGCGATCAGGCCGTCGAGGCCTTCGACGAGCATTCGCTTCGAGATCGCGGCCCGTACCCACAGGTACGAGACGCCGCGGAGAAACCGGGTCTGCAGCCACTTGCCGCGGGGATCCTCGTTGGCGAGCTCGGCGAACTTGAACGCGAGCCTCTCGATCCGGGTCAGCGGTGCATCCTGCGCCATTGCCGCGACGAAATACCACGCCTGAAACTCCAGAAGGACGGCGCAACCACCGGATCCCCATGGACTGTTTGTCGCCCCCATCGATTGACCGGCCGAAGCCAGCGTCCTAATTTTCGCCCCGTTCCCGACCCGCGTCGGTGCCAGGCAACACCCCGATGTCACTCGAATTCTCCGCGGACGCTCAGAAGAAGATCGCGGCCCTGTGTGAACGCTACACGGTGTCCGGAACCAAGCAGCCGGTCGTCATGGCCGCGCTCCACCTGGCGCAGAAGGAGTTCGGGCACCTCTCGGACGATGCGCTCCGGTTGGTCGCGTCGACGCTGTCGTTGCCGTACGCGCATGTGTACGGCGTCGCGACGTTCTACACGATGTATCGCCGCGACCCCTCGGGGAAGACGACGATCCGGATGTGCACGAACATCTCGTGCATGATGCGCGGGGGCTACGAGGTCCTCGCCGCGTTCGAGCAGAAGCTCGGGGTGAAGAAGGGCGGCACCACCTCGAACAAGGCGTTCACCCTGGTCGAGGAGGAGTGCATCGCGGCCTGCGCGAACGCGCCGTGCGCCGTGGTCGGCACGCGGTACTTCCTCGACATCACCACCGAGCAGGTCGGCGCGATCATCGCCGAGCTCGAAGCTCACCCGTCTCCCGAGTCGGAGGTCGTGTAATGCCGACGGACATCGGAACCAAGCTCGTCTCCGCTCGGTTCGGGAACGAGGAAGCGAAGACGCTCGCCGGCTACGAGAAGTCGGGCGGGTACAGCTCGCTCCGCAAGGCGCTCGCGATGCGCCCCGACGACATCATCAATGAAGTGAAGGCGTCGAACCTGCGTGGCCGCGGCGGCGCAGGGTTCTCGACCGGCACGAAGTGGGGCTTCGTCCCGAAAGACGCGAAGCAGGTCCACCTCGTGTGCAATGCCGACGAGAGCGAGCCGGGCACCTGCAAGGACCGCGAGCTCATCTACTGGGATCCGCACCTCCTCATCGAGGGCATCGTGATCTCGGCGTTCGCGCTCAAGGCGAAGGACAACTACATCTACATCCGCGGCGAGATGATGCGCGAGTACGTGGTGCTGCAGAAGGCCGTCGACGAGGCCTACGCGCGCGGCTACCTCGGCAAGAACATTCTCGGCACCGGCCTCGAAGTGCAGCTCACCGTCCACCGCGGCGCCGGCGCGTACATCTGCGGCGAGGAGACGGCGCTGCTCAACTCCCTCGAGGGTCTGCGCGGTCAGCCCCGCCTCAAGCCGCCGTTCCCGGCGGTCAAGGGCCTGTTCGGCAACCCGACGATCGTCAACAACGTCGAGACCCTGATGAACGTGCCGTTCATCATCGACAAGGGCGGCGCGTGGTTCAACGGCCTCGGCACGGGCCGCTCGGGCGGCACCCGCATGCTGTGCGTCTCGGGCCACGTCAACAAGCCCGGCGTGTTCGAGCTCCCGATGGGGATCACGTTCAAGCAGATCATCAACGATGTCTGCGGCGGCGTGTGGAAGGGCAACAAGGTCAAGGCGGTCATCCCGGGCGGCGTCTCGATGCCCCCACTCGATGCCGACGAGCTCGACGTGCCGTGCGAGTTCGACGCGTTACAGACCGACGAGCGCATCAAGAACGTGATGGTGCGACCCGGTCAGCAGTTCGACCTCGGTGGGGGCCGCGCGCTCAAGACGATGGCCGGCTCGGGCGGCATCGTCGTGATGGATCACACCAGCGACATCCCGAAGTACGTGTGGCGGATCATGAAGTTCTTCGCGCACGAGTCGTGCGGTCAGTGCACGCCGTGCCGCGAGGGAACGGGCTGGCTCGAGAAGGTCTCGAAGCGGGTGGCCGACGGCAACGGCAAGGACACGGACCTCGAGCTGCTCGCGAGCATCGCGCATGGTATCGCGGGCAACACCATCTGCGCGCTCGGCGATGCCGCGGCGTGGCCGATGCTCGGCTTCTTGACGAAGTTCCGCCCCGACTTCGAGGCGGCAATCGCCCGGTCCACGTCGGCAGCGCGGAAGAAAGGCGAGGCAGCGTGATGCGCCTTCTGATCATCATCACGAGCGTGATGCTCGCGTGGGGAGCCGTAGATGCGATGGCGCCCTCGCTCGCGATCGCCGATGCGATTCCCGCGCAACAGGGCGGCAACGTGCGGGTGAAGCCCGCCATGACGAGGACCCCGCACTCCGACCGCGTCGCGTCCAACGGCAAGGGCATGGCGCTCCTGTTCTGGGCGTTCGCCGCGGCCACGGTGGGTGGCGCGCTGTTCGTGATCACGCGGCGCAACCTGATCGCCGCGGTCATGGGCATGGTCGGCAGCTTCCTCGGGATCGCGGCCATCTACATGATGCTCTACGCGCACTTCATGAGCGTCGTGCAGATGCTGGTCTACGCCGGCGCCATCATGGTGCTGTTCGTGTTCGTCGTCATGATCCTGAACCGACCCGAGGACGAGCCCGTCGCTCCAACGGGGCGTGCGGGGCAGGCGCTCGGCGGCATCGCGATCGTCTACCTCGTCGGTCGTCTGATCATGCTGCTGTGGAAGGTGCAGCCGCCCGATCCGACGAAGGCGCTCGCAGCGCCCGGCCTCACCCTTGAGGGTCACGACTGGGGCAGCGTGAAGGCCGTCGGCACCGACCTGTTCAACGGCGGGCTGTTCCCGTTCGAAGCCATCTCGATCCTCCTGCTGGTCGCGGTGGTCGGTGCGATCGCGATCGCCCGGCCGCTCCACGAGGACCAGGACAACTCCGGCGAGCCTTCGGAAGCGGGCGCGAAGGGAGTGCAGTGAGCCATGGCTGACCTGCTGTTCAATGTCGGCTACGGGCACTTCCTGGTGCTCGCCGCGGTGCTGTTCCTGATCGGCGTCGCCGGCGTCCTGATCCGCCGCAACGCCCTGATCATCCTGATGAGCGTCGAGCTGATGCTCAACGCGGCGAACATGACGCTCCTGACCTTCTCGCGCATGTGGGGCGACCTCTCCGGTCACACGTTCGCGCTGATGGTCATCGCCGTCGCTGCCGCGGAGGCCTCGGTCGGTCTCGCCATCGTGGTCGCCGTGTTCCGCGGCAGAAAAAATGTCGACGTGGATCGACTCACCACGCTGAGGCACTGAGCACCCGCCATGGACTACTCACAGTTCAAGTTCCTCGGGCTTCCGATCCTCGCGTGGATCCCAGCGCTGCCGCTCCTCGGCGCGCTGATCAACCTCACGCTCGGGCGCCGCCTGTCCAAGACCGCCGTCCACACGATCGCGATCGCCGCCGTCGCCGGTGCGTGCGGGATCTCCGTGTGGCTCGTGTTCGGCGAGCTGTGGAAGCTCTACAAGGCCGGTGCCGGTGGCACGGGCATCGAGCAGACGGTCTACACCTGGATCGAGGTCGGCCAGCTCAAGGTCGAGCTCGCGTTCCATCTCGACACCCTGTCGGCCGTGATGATCCTGATCGTCACGTTCGTCGGCACCCTGATCCACATCTACTCGACGGGCTACATGGCGAAGGACCCGCGCTACGCGGCGTTCTTCGGCTACCTGAATCTGTTCATGGGCGCGATGCTCATCCTGGTGCTCGGCTCGAGCCTGCCGGTGATGTTCATCGGCTGGGAAGGCGTCGGCCTGTGCTCGTTCCTGCTGATCGGGTTCTGGTACGAGCGCGAGGACTACGCCACCGCGGGCCGCAAGGCGTTCGTCGTCAACCGGATCGGCGACTTCTGCTTCCTGCTCGGCATGTTCCTCCTGTTCTGGGCGACGAAGACGCTCGACTTCGGCCAGCTCAAGAGCGCGTCGGTCGGCTCCGCCTACGTCCAGCCGTTCTGGGGCGGCGAGCGCCTCGCCGCCGCGGCAGGCATCTTCCTGTTCATCGGCGCCTGCGGAAAGAGCGCCCAGCTCCCACTGTTCGTGTGGCTGCCCGACGCGATGGCGGGTCCGACGCCGGTCTCGGCCCTGATCCACGCTGCCACGATGGTGACGGCGGGCGTGTACATGGTGTGCCGCCTGTCGTTCCTGTACTCGGCGTCGACCACGGCGCTGATCGTCGTGTCCACGATCGGTCTGCTCACGGCCCTCGCCGCCGCCTTCATGGCGTTCGCACAGACCGACCTCAAGAAGGTCCTGGCGTACTCCACGGTGAGTCAGCTCGGGTTCATGTTCGTCGCCGCGGGCACGGGCAACTGGACCGCCGCGATCTTCCACCTCGGGACCCACGCGTTCTTCAAGGCGTGTCTGTTCCTCGGCGCCGGCTCGGTCATGCACGGCATGGAGCACGGTGGCTCGAAGACGCCGGGCGACATCATGACGATGGGCGGGCTCAAGAAGCACATGCCGATCACGTGGATCACGTTCGGCATCTCGTGCCTCGCGATCGCGGGCATCGCACCGTTCGCCGGCTTCTTCTCCAAGGACGAGATCTTGGGCGGCGCCTGGAGCATCACCGGGCATTCCGCACCTCCAGGCTGGCCGTCCTGGTACGGGTACGTGCTGTGGGGCGGTCTGCTCCTCGCGGCGCTCGGCACGGCGTTCTACATGTGGCGCCTGTTCTTCCTCGTGTTCCACGGCGAGGAGCGGTCGGAAGAGGCGAAGCACGCGCACGAGTCCCCGTTCTCGATGACGGGCCCGCTGGTCGTGCTCGCGTTCCTCGCGACGATCGCCGGCTTCATCGGCTTCCCGCACCTCGAGGGGATGCACCTCCCGAGCTTCACGCACGGCCTCGCCGACTGGCTGGCGCCGAGCGTGACCTCGACCTGGTACAACCCCGGCACCGACGGAACCCTGGCCGTCCAGCAGATCCACGGGCACGTCAGTGACACGACGACGTTCCTGCTGATGGGCCTCGCGTTCGGCGTCGGCGCCCTCGGCATCCTCCTCGCGTGGATGATGTACGGCGCCGGTGGCAAGGGTCCGTCGAGGACGGTCGAGGACCTGGTCGATGGCCCGCTCCAGCCGATCTATCAGGCGAGCAAGGCGAAGTTGTGGTTCGACGAGATCTACGAGGCGACCATCGTGAAGCCGTTCCGGCTGATCGCGCGCGGTCTCTACGAGATCGTCGATCGCTTCATCATCGATACGATCGCCATCAACGGCTCCGCGATGGTGATCGGTCTGTTCGGGCGGATCTCGCGCTGGTTCCAGAACGGCCAGGTCCAGCGCTACCTCGCCGGCGTCGTGGTCGGCGCGGCCCTCGTGTTCTTCGTGTCCGACTGCCACTCGAAGCCGACGTTCACCTACGAGATCGTCGGCGATCGCCTCCACCTCGTGGCCAAGCCGGGCGCCGGCATCATCGGCGCCACGACCAAGGTCCGCTGGGACATCGATGGCGATGGCGTCGCGGACGCTGATCCGAACACCGGCGCGATCTACGACACGCCCGATCTCTACGTCCTGTACGGCGATACCCGCACGAAGATCACGCTGTTCATCGATGACCCGATCACGCGCAAGACCATCACGGTGACGCGCACGCTCGAAGTGCCAGCCGCTGTGGAGGAGAAGTAGTCATGCCGGGCTCGTTCGTCCTCCCACTCCTGCTCGGACTGCCGATCCTCGGTGCGATCTTCGTGATGTGCACGCCGAAGACCGAGACCACGCTCCACCGTGGCATCGGCCTGACGTTCTCGATCATCACCTTCATCGTGTCGCTGCTCTGCCTGCGGTTCTTCAACGCCAAGGCGGATGGCTTCCAGCTCGTCCTCGATGTCGAGTGGATCCCCGGGCTCGGCGCGCACTTCAAGGTCGGCGCCGACGGCATCAGCCTGTTCCTCGTCCTCCTCACAACGTTCCTGATGCCGCTCACGCTGTTCGCCACGGCGAAGTCGATCGAGAAGCACGTCCGCGAGTTCATCGCCTGCATGCTCGTGCTCGAGGCCGGCATGCTCGGCGCGTTCGTCTCGCTCGACGTGTTTCTGTTCTACGTGTTCTGGGAGGTGATGCTGATCCCGATGTACCTGCTGATCGGCATCTGGGGCGGGCAGCGCCGGCTCTACGCGTCGATCAAGTTCGTCATCTACACGATGGTGGGCTCGCTGCTGATGCTCGTGGCGATCTTCTACGTCTACGTCCAGTACGCGAACGTCACCGGCGTCTACACCACGGATCTCGAGAAGCTCATGGAGGTCTCGCTGCCGTACGGCGCGCAGACCTGGTGCTTCGCGGCGTTCGCGCTCGCGTTCGCGATCAAGGTCCCGCTGTTCCCGCTGCATACGTGGTTGCCCGACGCACACGTCGAGGCACCGACAGCCGGCTCCGTGATCCTCGCCGGCGTGCTGCTCAAGTTCGGCGTCTACGGCTTCCTGCGCTACGCGATGCCGCTGTTCCCCCATGGCGCCGCCGTGTGGGCGCCGACGATCGCCGTCCTTGCCGTGATCGGCATCATCTATGGCGCGTTCGTCGCGTTCGCCCAGGATGACGTCAAGAAGCTCGTCGCGTACTCCTCGGTGAGTCACCTCGGGTTCTGCGTGCTGGGCATCTTCGCGCTGACGGCTTACGGCATCAGCGGATCGATCTACGCGATGCTGTCGCACGGCCTGACCACCAGCGGTCTGTTCCTCGGGATTGGCGTGCTCTACGAGCGCCGCCACACGCGTCGCCTCGCGGAGTACGGCGGCGTGTGGAAGCGGATGCCCGTGTTCGCGGGCCTCTACCTGATCGTCGTCATGGGCTCGGCGGGCCTCCCGGCGCTGTCGGGCTTCGTCGGCGAGTTCCTCACCCTGTTCGGAACGTTCAACGCGGGCGACACGTTCCCCGCCGCGGCGCCGCACTTCATCCCCGCGCCGCGCCTGCTCGGAGCGCTCGCCGCGACCGGCGTGATCTTCGGTGCGATCTATCTGCTCTACATGTTCCAGAAGGTGTTCTTCGGGAAGCTCGATACCGAGAAGAACGGCTCGCTGAAGGACCTGTCCGGCCGCGAGCTCGGCGTGTTCATCCCGCTCGTCATCGGCATCTTCCTGATGGGGATGTTCCCGCGCCCGATGCTCCAGGTGATGGAGCCGAGCGTCCAGAAGTTCATCCGTGACTTCGGGCGCCGTGTCGCCGAGCCCGATGGGCCGGCGCACATCTACGGTTCGCTGCCGGCGAAGGCGGCCACGCCACCGGCGGCCACGCCACCGGCCGGCACGAAGCCGGCGTCGATGCCGCCCGCGGGAGGTCACTGAGATGAGCTTCAACCCCGCAGATCTCGGATACCTCGTTCCGTATCTGATCCTCGCCGTCACCGGCATGCTCCTCGTGCTCGCGGAGGCGTTCTACAAGGGTAAGGACCGCTCGGCGCTCGTCACGCTGACCGTGGCTGGCGCGGCGGCCGCGGCGGTCGCCTCGATCGTGCTGTACCGCCAGATCGGCGACGCGCGCGTCTCGGTGCTCGGCGAGATGCTGCTCGCCGACAAGACCTCGTACGTGCTGTCGGCGCTGTTCAGCGTGGTCACCGCGTTCGCCGCCCTGATGTCGCCCGCTCACCAGAAGGAGCACGACTGGCAGATGGGCGAGTACTACGGGGTGATGCTGCTGTCGGCCTCGGGCATGGTGATGCTCGCGCACGCGGCGAACCTCGTGACGATCTTCCTCGGCATCGAGACGATGTCCATCGGCGTCTACGTGATGTGCGCGATGCGCCGTCGCTCGCGTCGCGGCAACGAGGCCGCGATGAAGTACTTCCTGATCGGCGCGTTCGCGACCGGCTTTCTGGTGTACGGCATGGCGCTCCTCTATGGCGCGGCGGGCACCACGAGCCTCGTCCGGATGCAGACCGCGCTCGCGCAGACCAACAACCCCGGCCTCGTGATCGCGGGCGCGTTCATGCTCGTCGTCGCGTTCGGCTTCAAGGTCGCCGCGGTGCCGTTCCACATGTGGGCGCCCGATGCGTACGAAGGT